>JBGCFK010000317.1:0-4563 GCA_045106875.1 Paracoccaceae bacterium
AACTTCCAATCGGCGCGTTCTCGTCCGACAGCAGAATCGTACCAGTACCGTCCAGCGTCTGCTCCCCTTCGAGTTCGAGATATGCCGCGCGGTTCTGTCCGGATGCCACTGTCAGATCCGCATCCACTGTCAGCCCACCAGACACGTAAAGGTAAGGATTGCTCGTTGAACTGCCAAAGGCTGCATCCATGGAGAGCGTGACATCGTTCAAACGTGCGCTGGCTTCAAAGCCAATCTCGCCTATCCCCGTAATGACCGTATCGATGATCCGATCTCCAATCAGGACAGTGCCTTCGGTCGCGTCAATATTGAGCGCGCCGCCTGCGTTGTTCACATCGCGCAGGACCAGCGTCTGATCCGCCACACCGGTCACCTGGCCGAGGATCTGCAGACTGTCCTCGGCGTCGTTGGCATAGACCAGACCGTCCCCCTTCAGTTCCAGATCCGCCCCAAAGGTCAGGGTCTCCGCCGTGCCGTTCAGATCCCCCTCGAAGATGATTCGGTTGTCACCCGATTGCCCCGGATTGAGGTTCGCCCGGCTGAGATCGATCGTACCGGTCCCGTCCAGGGTCTGCGCACCGTTCACATAAAGATAGGCATAGCGGCTTGCCTGGCTGACAAGCTCAAAATCGCCATTGAGTGTGACAGCATCCTCAAAGTACGCAATGATGTTCGCGTTTGTCGCAGCCTCTAACCGCGCGTCCACGTTCAGGATCGTATCACGTACGAACGCGCCGTTCTCGAAGCCGACGTAACCCGACGTGCCGCCCGCCGCCGTGACCACCGCGTCCTCCAGCAGCGTGCCGAAACGCACCAGCCCTGCGCCGGGATCGACCGTCAGCACCTCGCCCTGGTTGTCGATGTAGCGCAGGGTCAACGTACCGCCCTCGCCTTTGACATCGCCAAGGATCTGCAGGCGATCTTCGGCTGCGTTCACCGTCACGGTACCGGTGCCGCGCAGCGTCAGGTCCTCACCGAAGACCAGATCCTCGCGCTCATTGCTGAGCCGGCTACGCAGTTGCACCCAGTTCAGAACGCTTTCCTCGCCGATCGCATTGTTGCGGCTGAGGAAGATCTCGCCGTCCCCCTCCACGGTCTGATCACCGTTGAGATAAAGATAGGCATAGCGACCATTGGTGCCCGACAGCGCCAGTTCCCCGTTCACCGTCAGATCGTCGGTCACCGTCAGCGTTGCAGTCGCGCTGGCGACAACCCCTTCGATCTCCGCCTGACCCTCAACGGTCAGGCCGGAAACGGTCGCGCTCTGGATCCGCGTCGTGCCCGCACCGCCCAATGAAACCTCTGACAACTGGCTGGAAACCACCTGCACGTTGGCATCCGCCGCCACGTCGACCACCGCGTTCGAGATTGCCGTCTGCAGCTTCACCCAGCCACCGCCAGCGCTGTCAAGGCTAAGCACTTCGCCCGCATTATCGATGTAGTTGAGCAACAACTCGCCACCCACACCGATCACATCGCCGAGGATCTGGAACCGGTCCTCCGTGCGCTGCACCGTCATGTATCCCTGACCCTCAAGCGTCAGATCCGCTCCGAACGTCACAACCTCCGTCGCGGAACTGTCCTGACCGACAAGGTAGAACCAGCTTGAGCCACCCTGCTCCAGCACAAAGGAACCCACGCCATCAATCGTCTGCGCACCGTAAAAATAGACCCGCCCAGACCCTTCAACTGACAAGGATCCATCAACCGTCAGGCCCTCATAAACATTGAGCTGACGACCCGTCTGAACAATAGCATCAACACCCAGATCAACACTACGCCATATGCCGCCGCTGACAAAGGCATCTGCAGTCTCTGACGACACAAGCCTTGCCAGACCATCAAGGAAACTCTGATCGATAGATTGCCCGGTCAGGTTCTGGTTGAGAACTGGCACAAGCGCCGCCGCCGGCAGGTCGGCGCGTGTCAGTTGCTGCCCGATCTGGGCCGTTGCCACCACGCGGGCATAGAGGGAATTGCCGTCCTCGACCAGCGCAAGGCCCCGCGCCGCATCAATGGTGGCATTCTGCACACTCGCAAAACTATCAGTGAAACCTTGCGTGGTGCGCAGCACTTCGAACTCTGTGCCAATCTCCGCATCGAAATCAGCCGTCAGATCGAAACTGAAAGTGCCGCCACGCTGCAGCAGGCCGTTCACATCCAGAAGACCTGCGGTAAGATCCCGTCCCGCGCCACCAAGCCCGATTGTCAAACCGGCCTCCGAGGTCAGGCCAAGGGTGCGGTCGAAATCGAGGATGGCACCGGCGGTTGCAGTCAGTTCGCCCTCGACTTCCTCGACGCCCTCTAGGAACAAGCGGCCGCCACGAGCTGTGACATCGCCGTCGAGCTCCAGAAGATCTCCCGCGCTGACATCCACGCGACCGGAACCTTCAAGCATTACACCATCGGCGATGCGGAAGGTCTCCTGCCCGCCATCGACACCGGTGAACAATACCTGATTGTTGTTGGTGACGCCGCGCCCGTCGATCGCATTCTCGTCCGACAGAAGCAGCGTGCCGGTGCCGTCAAGAGTTTGCTCACCGAAGAAAGTAAGCGCCGCACTGGCAAACTCGGATCCGGCAAGCGTGAAGGTTGATCCAGACAGTGTCAGCCCGTCCCTTACCGTGGCCGACAGGCTGAAGAGTTCGGCATCCATGCGTGTATCAATGCCGAGGGTGACATTGCGCAGGCCGCCACTGTTGAATAGTTCTATGGCACCGGTATTGCCCGTTGCCGCGTCAATCGTGGCGTTTGCGATCCCGCTGCCGAAACCGACCCGGCCCAGTGACGCATCAACCGTCACAGTGCCGCCAGCGTTGTCCAGATCGAAGACCGACAACCGGCCCGAGCCTTCGCCAACCAGCGACCCGAGGATGCTGATGCTGTCGCCAGCATCCAGCGCATCTATGACACCATTCCCGCGGATCGTGATGTCGCTGCCGAAGGTCAGGATCTCCGCGAAGCTCTCGAACCCATCAAAGCGGATGTCATTATTGGTTGGGCCAGCTGAGTTCTCAGCCATCAGAATAGTGCCCGTGCCAGTCACTTGCTGGGCACCCTGGAAATCCAGCATGGCCTGGTTATTGAAACCCGCAAGAGTCAATGTGATGTCATCAAGCGCCAGACCGTCGACGAAATCCACATCAACACTGTTTCCGCCGCTGGCATCCAGCAGCGTATCGATGGAGAGCGTCACATTCTGTACAACAGTGCTATTGTACAGCTGCAGCTGCCCGGTATTGGTCGAGGCCGCCTCGACCGTGGCATTCGAGATGCGGCTGTAAAGCCCGACGATGCCTTCACTTGCGTCGACCGCGAAGCTGCCGCCCATGTTGTCCACACCGGCAAGCGACAGGAACCCGCCCTCTGTGCCAACCAGCGTTCCCAGAAACTTGATCCGGTCCTCAATCGCATTTGTTGCAACCAAAGAAACGTCACCTTGAAGGGTTATGCCCTCTTCGATGGTCAGAACTTCCCGCACACCGGAAAGGACGCCGTCAAAACGGATAAAGTCTCTCGGCCCGCGACCGGTATCTAGGTCGAAGGTCGAAAAGACGATATTGCCTGTGCCACCCCAGGTCTGATCGCCATTCACGTCCAATGTGTAAGACGCGAGCGATGATCCACCGAGCGAAACGGTAACACCATCAAGAGACGCACCCTGCTCGATGGCGACCACTCGGTTACTAAGCAGAGCTTCATCGGTCACATCGGCCTTGAAGACCACGTTCTCATAGGCGGTGATCGCGGCGCCCGGTCCGGTCCGGTCGGCGATGATATTGGCGTCGACCACGCGGCCGGCCACATCGTCCAGCGCAACATCGACACGCTCAAACGGCACTTTCGGCGTTGGCGTGAAGGTCCTGCCGATGAAACCAAGCGCCGCGGCTTCGGTGTCTGTTGTGACCTGGATTGAGAGGGTGTCGGGGAGGGTCTGCACCAGTTTGAACGCGAGGTTGCCCTCCAGATCAAACCCTTCGAAGCCATCAAAGCTGCCCGCAAAACCGTTGCGTGAAGTGATGATATCGAAGCTGTCTCCCAGAGCACCTGCGAAGTCGTCAGCCACGTCGAGCGCCAGCGTGCCTTCCAGCGTCATCACGCCCGAATTGTGATCAATGCGACCCGCGCTTGCCTCTGCACCGCTGCCGGCCACCCCGACGGCCAGGGTGCCGCGTTCGGTAAGTGTCAGGTTCGTGTTGATGTCCAACTCGCCATCTGAGGTCGCCCCGAGAATGCCCTCGAGCTCCTGCAGGTCCTCGACGATGAGCTGTCCGTCATCAGCCACGATCGTACCTTCAAGCAGGATGTCGTCACCGCTGTCCTGTGCATAGACCCGGCCTTCTCCGAGGATCGTGATGTCTTCGGACACGGTCAGCGTCTCGCTGGCGCTCAGCACTCCGTCGAAGATGACATTGTTGCTGAAACTTCCAATCGGCGCGTTCTCGTCCGACAGCAGAATCGTACCAGTACCGTCCAGCGTCTGCTCCCCTTCGAGTTCGAGATATGCCGCGCGGTTCTGTCCGGATGCCACTGTCAGATCCGCATCCACTGTCAGCCCACCAG
>JBGCFK010000318.1:0-18275 GCA_045106875.1 Paracoccaceae bacterium
GGCAGGTCGGGATAGCCGCGCCGCGTGACTGCTCGGGAAATCAGGGCCCCTTCACGATCCACAAGCCAGAGATGATCGGCGCCGTCACGCCAAAGCGCCGCAGGCACGCGCTCGGTCACATGAATGTTCAACACACCATCCGAGGACAGCGTCACATGCGCGGCCTTTACCGGGCCGATGGCTTCGATGAGAGGCTGCAGATCTGCCAGCTTCAGCCGAAGCGACGACATTCCCGGCGTGATTGCGGCAACTTCTGTCACTTCGCGTGTCACATCCGAGGATGCACCCGTCACATGCACAGCCTTGATTGCAAACTCGGGACGCTCGGAGAGGCGCGCAATCACCGCATCTTTCTGCGCTGCGACCCAAGCATGAACAGCAGGATCTGCAGCAAGCCGCACGCCAAGCCCGACGACGATCGCGAGAGGCACGGCTCCAAGAACCAGTTGGCGCACCCAAACCTTCTTCCACGCCCGCGCCGCCTTGAAAGCAAGGCGAGAAGGGCCAGGGCCGACATTGCTGGGACGCGATTGCGCCGCGCGCATGCGCTCTTCACTCATCGACCGCATGATGCATCCTCCACAAGCCAACTGCAGAGCGTTTCAAACGTGATGCCAAGATGGCCCGCCTGCTCTGGCGCCAGCGAGGTTGGCGTCATCCCGGGTTGGGTGTTGGTCTCAAGCAGCACCAATCCATCCAGACCGCGCGTATCATCCCAGCGGAAATCCGTCCGCGACAGGCCGCGGCAGCCAAGCGCGCGATGCGCCATCAAAGCATGATCCATGCAGGCCCGTTCAATATCCGCGGGGATCTGCGCGGGGACTTCATGGCGCGATCCGCCGGCGGCATACTTGGCTTCATAATCGTACCAGCCCGCCGCGGCGAAAATGTCTGTGACCGCCAGCGCCCGGTCGCCCATCACAGCAACGGTCAGCTCGCGACCCGGCACGAACTGCTCAACCATCATGATCTCGGGCGAGTCAGGCGCCAGCTTGGCAGGACCGTTCGCACCTTCGGAGACGATGTAGATCCCGACAGAAGAACCCTCGTTATAGGGCTTCACCACGTAAGGCGGCGCCATCGGATGGTCGCGCATGATATCGCGTGACGGCACCAGCTTACCCATGGCGACTGGCAGGCTGTGGGCAGCGTAGACGGCCTTGGTGCGCTCTTTGTCCATGGCCAGCGACGAGGCCAGCACGCCGGAATGGGTGTAGGGAATGTTCAGCCACTCAAGGATGCCCTGCACACAGCCATCCTCGCCCCATCGGCCATGCAATGCGTTGAACACCACATCGGGTGCAAGTTTGGACAGACGCTCGGCCACATCCCGGCCCGCGTCCAGCTCCTCGACTTCAAAACCCGCGCGACGCAGTGCCCCTGCGCATTCGACCCCCGAGACGAGCGAGACTTCTCGCTCGGCAGACGGGCCACCCTTCAGCACCACGACGCGGTTGATTGCCCTGCTCGACATCCCGCGCTCTCAACAATATCCGACCGCCGATTGTTCCGGCTGGTTCGGGCCCGCAAGCGAACTGCTTTACGGAATGTCCACCATAGCGCCGATCCGTCGAATTTCCCAGACCAAATCATGGCCGGAATGTGCTTTTACGCGGGCGCGAACGTCTTCACCGAGCCCCTCCAGGTCCGCTGCGGTCGCGCCCCCGGTGTTGATCAGGAAATTCGAATGCTTTGGCGACATCTGCGCACCGCCAAGGGTCAGGCCACGGCAACCCGCGTCATCGATCAGTTTCCACGCTTTGAGGTCCATCGGGTCATCCTCGGCTCCGGTCGAGGAATACCCCGCCGGGTTCCGGAACGTCGATCCACAGGAGCGATCCTTGGTGGGCTGAGACGCTTCGCGTTTTGCAACATATTCTGCCATCAAAGCGTCCGAGGCCGCAGGATCGCCTGCGCGTCCTTGCAAAACGGCACTTACGATGACCATGTCATCCGGAATATCCGAGGATCGGTAGGAAAAGTTGACAGCTGTCAACTCGTGAAGATTGCCTTGCCGGTCGACCGTCGTGACGCTCTCGATCACGTCCTGAGTGTACGACCCGTAGCAGCCCGCATTCATCTTGACCGCCCCTCCGACAGCGCCCGGAATAGTGCGGAGAAACTCAAGCCCGGCGATACCTGCCGCCGAGGCCTTTTTTGCGACTGCAGAGTCCAGAACAGCAGCCCCGGCCCGGACCCTGTTGTCGTCCAGGATCTCGACATCCATGAACGCCCGGCCCAGCTTGATCGATATGCCCGGAAGGCCGCCATCGCGAATGATCAGGTTCGAACACACGCCCAGCGGAGTGACCGGAATCTCGGCAGGCAGGTTTGCGAGAAACTGCTCAAGATCCGCAATATCCGCTGGCTGAAACAACCACTCTGCCGGACCGCCAACACGAAGCCAGGTCAGCGGCGCAAGCGCTCGTCCCGCTTCCAGCCGCCCGCGTACCTTTGGCAAATCAGAAGACATCACTGTCATCCTTCTTCTTTTTGCCTGCAAGCATCGATTGAACAATCCCGACAGCAATCATGATGAACGGGCTTATCAGGATGAGCGTGACCCCCGTAGCAATCCCGCCGAGGCTTTGACCGATTGTTGTTACGGCGAAAAACCAAAGGATCAAGCCGGCCACCACAAGCGCAACGAAAGTAAAGACTGCATGGGCGGCAAGCTCGCCCAAGACACGCAGCGGACCTGCTTTCCAGACCAGCACCACCAGTCCAAGCAAGAGAATCCCGCCCATGACGGTGCCGAAAGCCTCGCTTTCAAGAAGCTCTGTCATCCGTTGGCTAGAACACCCGGCAACGCATTCGTCCAGGCCGAGATCGTTCCCGCGCCAAGGCAAACCACCATGTCACCTGGTTCAGCGTGATCGCGAACGAACTCCTCAAGGCCCTTCTCACCCGACATCGCGTGGGCCGAGCGGTGGCCGTGCGCTCGAAGACCGTCCACCAACGCATCCCGGTCCGCGCCCTCGATGGGTTCTTCGCCAGCAGCAAAAACATCCGCAATCGCCACAACGTCTGCGTCGTTGAAACAGGCACAGAATTCACCGAACAGGTCATGCAGTCGCGAGTACCGGTGCGGCTGATGCACCGCGATCACGTTGCCCTCTGTTGCCGAACGCGCAGCCTTCAGCACCGCCTCGATCTCGACCGGGTGGTGACCGTAATCGTCGATGATCGTCGCACCATTCCAGGTCCCCACTTTCGTGAACCGTCGCTTCACGCCGTTGAATCCATCAAGCCCCTTGCGGATATCCTCGAACTCGATGTTCAGTTCCATCGCCGCACCGATGGCTGCGAGCGCATTCAGCACATTGTGCTCACCTGGCATGGGCAGGGACAGGCCCTCGTGGGTTTCTCCATCGCGCACCACGACGTCGAAGCGCATTGCACCATCCTTGTAGCCAACATTCTCGGCGCGGATGTCGGCCTGACGGGACAGCCCATAGGTCACCACCCGACGGTCCGTCACGCGCCCGATCAGTGTCTGCACGCCCGGATGGTCGATGCAGGCGACCAGCGCGCCATAGAACGGGATGTTTGACGCAAAGGCCTCAAACCCGTCAAAGAGCGCCTCGACAGTGCCGTAGTGGTCCATATGCTCCGGGTCGATATTGGTCACGATGCCGATGGTCGCTGGCAGCTTGACGAAGGTGCCGTCGCTTTCGTCAGCCTCGACCACCATCCACCGGCCCGTGCCCATGCGCGCGTTCGAGCCGTAAGCCTGAATGATCCCGCCATTGATGACAGTTGGGTCCTGCCCGCCCGCGTCCAGCAGCGTAGCCACCATCGAGGTCGTGGTCGTCTTGCCATGAGTTCCGGCCACCGCCACGTTCCAGCGCAGACGCATCAATTCGGCCAGCATCTCGGCCCGGCGTACAACCGGCAAGGCCTGTGCACGGGCCGCGTCCAGCTCCGGGTTTCCCGGCTTGATGGCCGTCGAGATCACCACTACCCCTGCCTCGCCAAGGTTGTCAGCAGACTGCCCGATATGGACCGTCGCACCCAGAGCACGGAGACGTTCGACGATCGGGCTTTCCTTCGCGTCCGAGCCCTGAACCCGATAGCCGAGGTTCAGCATCACCTCCGCGATACCAGACATGCCAATGCCGCCAATGCCGATGAAATGGATTGCGCCAATGTCCAGCGGCAGCGCGGTGGGTGGGTTCATGTGGTTCCTCCGGATCTTGGGGTGGGCGAGTTAGCAGGGGGCCTGCCATGCCGCAAGGGCGTCAAGCGGGCTCGGCTGCAACGCTCTCGACCAGATCGGCGAGTTGGTCCGCTGCATCCGGCACACCAAGGCTCAACGCGGCCGTGGCCATCTGGGCGGCCAGGTTACCGTCCGTGAGAATACTCTCGGCTGCTGAAGCCAGCGTCTGGGCATCGAATTCATCTTCAGTGAGCACCACGGCCCCACCAGCTTCGGCAAGACCTTGCGCATTGGCCGCCTGCTCACCGCGTTTGGCAATCGCCAGTGGCACAAGGATCGAGGGTCGTCCAATGGCGGATATGTCAGCCACGGACGAGGCGCCCGAGCGCGAAATCACCAATTGTGCTTCGGCCATGCGGGCAGGCACGTCCTCGAAGAAGGGCTGCACTTCGGCGCGAATGCCAGCATTTCCATAAGCCAAGTTCACAGCGTCCGCGTCCGCGGGACGGGCCTGATGGGAGATCGTCAGGCGACTGCGAAGGTCCTCCGGCAAGGATGCAAGCGCAGCGGGCACCACGTTTGAAAGAATGCTCGCCCCCTGAGATCCGCCAATCACCAACACCGAAAGTGGCCAGTCGCCGGGCGGAGTGTACGGCGCGGCGGAACGTTCCAGCACCGCCCCACGGATCGGATTGCCGGTATGTATGCCTCGTACGCCCTCGGGGAGCTGCGTTGGCCATGTGCCGCAGGCAACCACCGGAACGCGCTTGGCAAAGATCTCGTTCACCTTGCCCAGCACACCGTTTTGTTCGTGCACCAGCCGGGGACGTTTCAACAACCACGCAGCTGTCATGGCCGGGAACGCAGGATAGCCACCAAACCCGATCACGCAGGCGGGCTGCTCGCGATGCATGCGCAGAATGGCCGTGATCACGCCGCCGACGATCTGGAACGGTGCTTTCAGTTTGGACAGCCCCCCGCGCGCGAACGTGCCCGCAGACAGAACCTGCCGCTCGACCTGAGGAGGAAACCCACCCGAGTACCGCGCACCGCGCTCATCGGTGGAAAGCCTTACGTCCCAGCCGCGCTCCAGCATGGTCTCTGCCAGTGCCTGCGCCGGGAACATGTGCCCACCCGTGCCGCCCGCCGCAATGATCAACAGAGGTTTCACCGTGCGTAGGCCCGTTCAGGCGCACGGGTTCGGGTCAACGCCAGCAGCACCCCCATCAGGATCGCCGCTGCGATCATCGACGAGCCACCATAGGACACAAATGGCAAGGTCATGCCCTTGGCGGGCAGCAAGCGAATCGCGACCGCCGTGTTCACAAAAGCCTGAAGGCCAAACAGCACGGCCAGTCCGGTGCCGCCGAGACGGATGAACGGGTTACGCTCCTCCAGCACCCGCGCCAATGCCCGCATGGTGATGAAGAGGTAAAGCGAAATGATGCAGAGGGTCAGAAGCAGACCGAACTCCTCTGCCGCAACAGCAATGATGAAGTCGGTATGGGCATCAGGCAGGGCCCACTTGACCTGCCCCTGCGCTGCGCCGACGCCAAAGAAGCCACCCTCACGAATTGCTGACTGTGCATAGGCAAGCTGGGAGTGCGGGTCGACACCGTCTGCCAGATAACCATCAATGCGCCGGGCGACGTGCTCGGAATTGAAATAGGCGAAGGTCCCGCCGCCTGCGACCAGAATGCCAAAGGCAATTAGCAAAATCACGGGCGCGCCCGAGACAAACAGCATCGCCGCCCAGACGGACAGCACCAGCATGGCCTGCCCAAAGTCGGGCTGCAGTGCCAACATGATGGCGATCGTCAGTGCAAACACGCCCGAGATCGTCCGCCCGGGCGGGCCGTTGCGTTCCATCGCACCTGCCATCAGCCAAGCGGCAAACATGGCAAAACCGGGCTTAAGGAACTCGGACGGTTGCAGCGAGATGAAGCCCAGCGAGTACCAGCGCGTCGCGCCCTTGCCAAAATCCGTTCCAAGCCAGGGCAGCAGCGCAGTCGCGGCCAGAGCGCCGACGAACAGCACCACGCCAAGCCTGCGCAGGGTGACCGCGTTCATCATCGAGATCATCAGGATCAGACCCAGCCCCATGGCCGCGAAGATCGCCTGACGCACCACGTAGTGATACGTCCACAGCCCGTTCTTCTCGGCCAGAGGCGGCGAGGCCGCCAGCCCCAGTACCATGCCCGTCGCAAAGAGCGCGAGCACTGCGCCAAGGCTCCATCGGTCAACCGAATGCCACCAGTTGCCGATCACCGACCCCTCGGGCCGGGTCCGGTTCATCAGCATCGCACGGAAGGTAATCTCGGTCATGTGGCGACCTCCTTCATTGGCTCGATTGCAGGTGAGGCAGGACGAGCGCGCGGAACGCCTCGCCGCGGGCCTCGAAACTTGGAAACTGGTCGAACGACGCGCAGGCAGGGGACAAGAGGACCGTGTCGCCGGGTTGGGCATCCGCCAGCGCCTGTGCCGTCGCGGTCTCGAGGTTGCCTGCAATCGTGTGCGGCGTATCCCCGAGGGTCTTGGCGAAATCCGCCGCCGCCTCCCCGATCAGATAGGCGTGGGCGATCCGGTCAAAATGCTGCCACAAGGGATCAATCCCACCATCCTTGGCACGGCCGCCCGCGATCCAGCGGATCTTGTCATAGGTCAGCAGCGCCTTCTCTGTGGCGTCAGCATTGGTTGCCTTGCTGTCGTTTACGAAGGACACGCCGTCTGCCTCGCCCAAACGCTCCATACGATGCGCCAGACCAGGAAAGGTCAGCAGCGCCTTCTCGATCATCTTGGGGGGCACGCCCACGGCACGGCAGGCAGCGTAAGCCGCGCAGGCGTTCTGGTGATTGTGCTTGCCCGCAAGACCCTTTGCATCGCGCAGGTCAATCGCGGCAAGCTGCTTGCCGCGCCATTCGGTCAGGTACATCTTGTTTATGAAGACCGAGCGGCCATCGCCGCGCAGCCGTTCTCTGGTCGAGATCAGCACGGGGTTGTCCAAGACGGATGCCAGCGCGCGGCCCTCGACCTCTTCGACGCCCACGATGGACACAGGCGGGGCACCAGCCTCGAACAGCCGCCGCTTGGCCGCAAAGTACCCGCCCATGCCGCCATGTCGGTCCAGATGATCAGGTGACAGGTTCAGGAACACCGCCACGTCGGGGGCCAGCGTGCGAGCGAGGTCCGTCTGGTAGGAGGACAGTTCCAACACGATCGTCTCGCCGATCTCGGGCGGGTCCAGATCCAGCACGCCGCGGCCGATATTGCCACCCATCTGGGTCGGACGCCCGGTCGACGTGAAGATATGGTGGATCAGTGCCGTGGTAGTGGACTTGCCGTTCGAGCCAGTGACGCAAATCACCTTGGGCTCGGGGCCATCCTCCAGTTCAAGATCCATGAGTGCGCTGAAAAAGAGGCCAACATCGTTGTCGACAGGGATTTTGTTTTCCCAGGCACGCAGTATCGCCTTGTGCGGTTCGGGGTAGAGATGCGGGATACCGGGCGAGACGATCAAGGCCGCAAGATCGGCTGCCTCGCGTTCGCGGGTGATGTCGGCGACCTCGAATTCGGTGACGGCGAGGCGCGACACCTCGTTATCGTCCCAGCATACAGGGGTGGCACCGCCGGCCTTCAGCGCCGCCGCGGTGGCAAGCCCGGAGCGGCCGAGGCCCAGCACGCCAACCCGTTGGCCATCATATGTGTGGACCGGGATCATTGGGCACCACCGGTCTCGAGCCCCTGAACGAGGGCTTCCAGCTGCCCGTCCGGTATTTGATCCGGGCTTGAGAAAAACGGATAACAACCTCCCAACGCGTGGATCTCATGCACACCAGCGGCGGGCACGTTCAATCCCACAACCATCTCTTGGCCGCTGGCGGCCTCCAGCGTCTCCACTGCGATGCGTTTGATAACGAGTGTTTCGCGTACCGGGCCGAAGTAAGTCTCGATCACCCGAAACCTGGCGTGGCCGTCAGGCTCATCAGCCTTTTGTTCCCAGACAGACAGATAGATGCTCTCGATCGCAGGGGGCGGTGGAGAACCGGGCAGCCGAGGTGTGCACGCATGGCCAGCATGGCCAACCGCGAAGACCGATACAATCACCAGCCAACCGATGATTGCTCCAAGCGCGGGCCGCACCTTATACCAGGGATGACGCGAGCAACTGGTCATCTGAGCTTCAGGCTTGCAAGGCCGATCAGCGCCAGGATCACCGCGATGATCCAGAAGCGGATGACGACCGTAGGTTCCGCCCAGCCCTTCTGCTCGAAATGATGATGGATCGGTGCCATGCGGAAGACGCGCTTGCCGGTCAACTTGAAAGAGGCAACCTGCACAATCACGGACACAGCCTCGAGCACGAAGAGGCCACCGATCACAGCCCAGACGATCTCGTGTTTGGTCGCGACCGCGATGGCGCCAAGGCAGCCGCCCAGCGCGAGTGATCCGGTGTCGCCCATGAAGACCATGGCAGGGGGCGCATTGTACCAAAGGAAGCCCAGCCCAGCCCCGATGATCGCAGCGGCGATGATGGTTATTTCGCCCGTGCCGGGTACATAGTGAACCTGCAGATACTCGGTAAAGTCCGTGCGCCCGACCACATAGGCAATGATCCCAAGCGAGCCTGCCGCGATCATCACCGGCATGATCGCAAGGCCATCCAGCCCGTCAGTCAGGTTGACCGCGTTTGCGGAGCCAACGATCACCAGCATCACGAAGGGCAGATAGAGGACCCCTGCATGGATCAATGTGTCCTTCAGGATCGGCATGGCGATCGCTTCCTGCAGGTCATCGGGCTTGATCGAAGCCATATACCATCCGGCCACACCCGCGATCACAAAGCCAATGGCAAGCCTGACCTTGCCCGAAACGCCCTTGTGGCTGAACCGAGTGACCTTCTGAAAGTCGTCGACAAAACCAATAAGGCCAAAGCCGAGCGTGACCAGCAGCACCGACCAGACGTAGCCATTGTCCAACCGCGCCCACAGCAGCGCCGACAGCATCACTGCGCCCAATATGATCACACCGCCCATGGTCGGCGTTCCGGCCTTCTCGACGATGTGACGCTCGGGGCCGTCCTCGCGGATCGGTTGGCCTTTCTTCTGCACCTTGCGCAGCCAGTCGATGATCGGGCGCCCGAACAGGAACCCGAAGATCAGCGCGGTGAAGAAGGCGCCACCCGCTCGGAACGTAATGTACCGGAAGAGGTTAAAGACGTCGCCGCCGTCAGACAGGGGAACAAGCAGGTGGTAGAGCATCAGGGTCCCTCACTTGGGGCCGGGATTACTTCGCCCAACCGCCTTATGGATTCGACCACGCAGGCCATCCGCGCGCCAAGCGAGCCCTTGACCATGCAGACATCACCTGCGTCAACCACCTTTCCCACCAGTTGGGCAAGTTCATCACTATTTGCACAATATATGCCCCGTTTATCCACAGGCAGCGCGTCATAGAGTGCTTTCATACGCGTGCCGCAGCAGTGGATCTTGTCTATCCGAGCCATGGCCTCGTGGACGGCAAGCTCTGCATGCAGGCGCAACTCAGCTTCCCCAAGCTCCAGCATGTCGCCCAGCAAGGCCAGTCTGCGACCCCGGACAATCCGGCCCATGTCATCACTGGTCTCGGAGGCCGCCAAAACCGCAAGCGCCGCACCCATCGAAGCAGGGTTCGCATTGTAGCTTTCGTCCAGCAAGGTAACCTCGCCGTCCATGCCACCCGGTCCAAGCGCGATCCTCGAGCGGGTGCCGCGTCCACTTGGCGGCGCCCATGTTGCAAGCGCCATGGCAGCCCGAGGAATATCAGCTTCCAGAGCGCCAATGCAGGCCAGTGCGCCGAGGGCGTTGCGGGCAAAGTGCACCCCCGGGGTGGCGATCTTGAATGTCAGCGGGGCGCCCATGACTTGCGCGCGGATCACAGTTGCTTGCCCGGCGATGCTGGCGTCTGCCAGAGTGTAATCTTCGGCAGCAGCCCCGAATTCCACAATCGAGTGTCTGCCTGCCGCAGCCGAGAGCCGCGCAAAGTGCGGGTTGTCGGCGTTCAGGACAGCTATCCCGTCTGGTGCGAGGCCCGCAAAGATCTCTGCCTTGGCATCCGCAATCTGTTCAACCGAGTCGAAAGCCGCCATATGCACGGCTTCCACAGTTGTGATCAGCGCAACGTCCGGACGCGCCATCCGGCTGAGCGGTGTGATCTCGCCCGGATGGTTCATGCCGATCTCGATCACGGCATAGGCCGCGTCAGCAGGCATCCGCGCGAGCGTCAGCGGCACGCCCCAGTGGTTGTTGAAGCTGCGCGTGGCGGCATGGGTCTTGCCCTGCGCAGCCAGCATGGCAGCCAGCATGTCCTTGGTAGATGTCTTCCCAACCGAGCCCGTCACGCCAATGATCTTTGCCGTCGCGCGGGCCCGCCCTGCATGCCCCATCGCCTGCAGAGCCTCCATCGTGTCCTTCACGAGGACGGCTGGTGCCTTGTCCGGGATACCCGACATGTCGTGAACCATGACCGCCGCCGCGCCAGCCTCCAACGCCTTGACGGCAAAGGCATGGCCGTCGTGGTTTTCGCCCTTCAACGCCAGAAACAGATCCCCCGGCTGTACTTCCCGATTGTCTATCGCGATGCCTGTGACGGGTGCAGGGTCGTTCAGAAGCTGCCCGCCAGTGATCTCTGCCAGTTCTTCCGGGGTCCAGAGGGAGTTCATATGGTTTCCTCTCCGTCCAGCGCCGCAACCGCAGCCCGCGCCTGCGAGGCATCGTCGAACGGATGCTGAACGCCCGCGATCTCCTGCCCCTGTTCGTGGCCCTTGCCGGCAATCAGAAGGCAGTCGCCGGGATTGCGGAGCATGTCCACGCCCGACAGGATTGCCTCGGCCCGGTCGCCGATATTGTCGGCTTCCGGCGCGCCTTCCAGGACTGCCATCCGAATCGCGGTCGGATCCTCGGAGCGCGGGTTGTCATCCGTCACCACAACCGCATCAGCATTCTCGGCCATCGCCTGTCCCATCAGCGGGCGCTTGCCCGGGTCCCGGTCACCACCTGCCCCACCGACAACAATCAACCGTCCAGAGACATGGGGCCGAATAGCTGTCAATGCCGTCGCCAGAGCATCTGGTGTGTGCGCATAATCGACATAGACTGTTGCCCCATTAGCTCGCGTCGCCACATGCTCCATGCGTCCACGCACACCGGTAAGCTTTTCAAGCGCCGCAAACGCGTCTTGCGGCTGCACATCCGTCGCAATCGCCAAACCTGCAGCCAGCAGAGCGTTGTCCGCCTGAAAACCACCGATCAGGTCGAGGCGAGCCATGTGGCGCTTACCTTGAAATTCGAACGTCACATCCTGCCCGTCCGAGCGGTATTCGGCCCCGAGGATGCGCAGATCCGCAGCCTCCCCGCGACCGACCCCCATGACGTTCCGGGCTGGCGTGGCCATCCGTGCGAGATCAAATGCCGGATCATCCACATTCAGCACCGCCGTACCGCCATGTGGCAAAACGTTGTGAAACAACCTCATCTTGGCGCCGACATAGTCGTCGTGGTCCGTATGATAGTCCATGTGGTCGCGGGTAATGTTGGTCAGGCACGCAGCTCGAAACCGCACACCATCGACCCGGTGCTGGGCAAGACCGTGCGAAGATGCCTCCATGGCTGCATGGGTACAGCCCTGCGCGGCCAGACGCGCCAGTAGTTCGTGAAGCTGAATCGGCTCGGGCGTGGTCATGGCCAGCGGCTCCTCGAAACCTTCCCCGGCCACGCCAGTGGTCCCGAAGGCTGCTGCCTTGCACCCGCATGCTGCCCAGATCTGGCGGGTGAAATCGGCAACCGAAGTCTTGCCGTTGGTCCCTGTCACGGCGATCATGTTTGAGGGCTGGGTGCCGTAGAACCGTGCCGCCGCCCGGGCCAGAACCTCGCGAGGCTCTCGCACCAGCAGAAACGGCACCATGATTTTCTCAACCGTGGCACCAGCGGTCTCGAGACCCTCTTCGGTGCAGATCACCGCAACAGCGCCCTGACGCAACGCGAACTGGATGAACTCGGCCCCGTCAAGCTGTGTGCCCTTGATGGCAACAAAGACGAACCCGTCCTTGACCTTGCGACTGTCCACGGCCAACCCGGCGACGATGGCTTCGGCATCAGGCGCGGGCCCGGCATGGGCAAGCCCTGCCAGCCCCAAAGACCCCAATGTCGCTGCTTCTGACATGGCAATGATTACTCCAAAGATGTCCTCAGGCCGGACACTACTTCTTCCTCAGGAAGTTGAGGGCGCATCCCAAGCAGAGGCGCTATACGGCGGATCACCTGCGCTGCGACCGGAACGGCTGTCCGGCCCGCGGAGCGCACCGGCTTGCGCCCGGAACGATCCGTCGGCTCGTCCAGCGACACGATCAACACGTAGCGCGGGCTGGAGGTTGGAAAGACCGAGGCAAAGGTCGAAATCACGCGGTCCGAGTAATAGCCACCACCTGGACGGAACTTCTCGGCAGTTCCGGTCTTGCCGCCGACTTCATAGCCAGGAACATTGGCGCGCTTGGCTGTGCCACGTTCGACAACTTCTCGCAGGATACGCAGCATTTCACGCGCAGTGCGTTCAGTGAAAACGCGGGGACCGGGTACAACCGGCTCCATGGTCAGAGTCGGGTGGATGGTCCGTCCATTATTGGCCAAAGTCGCATAGGCCGCGGCCAGATGCACAGGCGACGCCGCAAGGCCGTGCCCATAGGAGATCGTCATCGACGACAGATCCGTCCACCGTGGTGGCAAAAGGGGCTGGGCACGGGCTGCCTCGGCCAGCTCCAGCCCCGAGGGGTCGAAAAAGCCCAGCTTGTTCAGATAGTCCTTGAAGCGCCGCGTCCCGACCATCATCGACAGCTTCGCAGTACCAACGTTCGAGGACTTCACGATGATGTCCTCAAGGCTCATTTCCTTGGGCATCCGATGCGAATCGCCAATAGAATGGCGGCCATAGCGGATGCGCGACGGGGTCTTCAGCATCGTCCGCGCATGCGCGACACCAGTCTCCAGCGCCATTGCGGCGGTGAGAGGTTTGAACGTCGAGCCCAGTTCGTATCTACCCAACGCCGCACGGTTGAAGCGCGGGCTCAGTTCGGCCGGACCCAGATGTCTTTCGGGCCTGCGATTCGGATTGAAATCCGGCAGCGAGACCATCCCGGTTATGCGGCCAGTAGCAACCTCCATCAGCACAGCACTCGCACCCTTGGCAGTCAGGCGGGCCATGCCCTCGGCCAATTCCTGACGGATGGCTTGCTGGACGCGCATGTCGATGGACAGCATAAGCGGCTCGGCCACCTGCTGAGGATCGCGCAACCGGTCGTCAAAATATTTCTCGATCCCACCCGACCCTGTCAGTTCGGCAAAACGCACATCCTCGCGCGCGGCCTTGACCCCGCCAACCACATGCGCTGCAGTGCGTCCAGCAGGGTAGATCCGCATCTCGCGCCGTCCAAAGTGCAGCCCGGGCGTCCCAAGATCATGCACCGCCTGCTTTTCACGAGGTCCTATGGGGCGCTTGATCCAGACGAAACGGCGTCCGTCCGTCAGCTTCTTCAGCACGCCCTCGCGGTCCAACTCGGGGAAGATATCGACCAACTGGCGCGACACCGTCACCGGGTCCTTGATGTCTCTTGGATGGGCGTAGAGCGACCATGCAGGCAGATTTGCTGCCAACAGTTGCCCATTGCGGTCCGTAATCTCACCGCGCACGGGCAGGCCAGCACTGTCAGAACGCGCAAGCTGCGGCTCGGAGGGCTCGGTCGCCACCATATGGGCCATGCTCAGACCCACCGTCGCATAACAAAGCGCAAAACCGCCCATCAGCAGGATCAACCGCCAGTCACCGCGCAACCCGGCGCGCGCCTTGGTGGCAGGAGAGTTACAAAGATCAGTCACTCCACCCTCCCAATCAGGTCAGCAGCCGGGGCCCAGGCCACAGGGCGCGTCGCCGGCAGAGGCAATGGCGAAGGTTCGTTCACGGTGGAAAGCTGCTCTTCGGGATCAGGCGTACGGTTCTTCGGGAACGGTATTTCAGCCACCTCGCCAAGGAACTCGGGCACCAGCGGCACAAGTTCCAGCCGCGCCTGATGCTGCGCCACAAGGCGGGCCAACCGCTCTGGCGCGTTAAGATAGGCCCACTCGACGCGCAGAACCTGCATTTGCTCGCGCTCCTTGGCGACCTGACGCCGCAGATCCCTCACCTCGTCGATGGCCGTGATCGTTTTGTAGTTCACATGATAGGCCCAGCCCGCAGTGGCAACAATCAGGGCAGCGAGGATCAACAGTACATTGCGGCTCATAGTACAGCTCCCGAGAATGTGGGTAGGTTAGGCAATCGCGGCGCGCCGATCTGCTCCGGCTTGGGCTGCAGCGCAGGGGCCGCAGTGCGCACGGCACTACGGAGGCGGGCCGAACGCGCCCGAGGATTGGCCGCAATCTCGGCATCAGAGGCCGATACAGGCTTGGCCGGGCGACCAAAGCTTGGCACCGAACCCACTGCCGCAGGCGCGTGACGCGATCCCCCGGTACCGCCTGCACAATGCTGGAAGAACCGCTTGACCATGCGATCCTCGAGGCTGTGGAAGGTAACGACCGCCAACCGCCCACCCTCGGGCAGAACCCGCTCGGCGGCGTTCAGGCCAGAAGCAAGCTCGAACAGTTCCTGATTCACCGCGATCCGCAACGCCTGAAAGGTCCGCGTGGCTGCATGGGTCTTTTGATTCCGGGCCTGAGGCAGGCAGCGCTCGACCAGCTCGGCCAAAGCCAGAGTCGTCTCGATCCGGGTCTCGCGCCGAGCTGTTGCGATGGCGCGGGCAATCCGGCGAGAGGCCCGCTCCTCGCCATAGTGGAACAGAATGTTCGCCAGCACTTCTTCATCAGCCGCATTCACAACATCCGCAGCCGAGGGGCCGTCCGCGCCCATGCGCATGTCCAGAGGCCCGTCGCGCAGAAACGAGAAGCCACGATCCGCCTGATCAATCTGCATGGACGACACGCCGATATCCATGACCACGGCGTCGGCCCGCTCGCAGACCTCGTCGAGCGCGCCGAACCGGCCTTCAACCAATGTCAGAGCAGGCTCGCCTGCGGCCCAGGTCGCGGCCTTCAGCGCAGAGGGGTCCCGGTCGATGGCAATCACATCCGCACCCGCAGCCAGAAACGCCCGCGTATACCCGCCCGCGCCAAACGTGCCGTCGACCACGCGCGCGCCGTCAAGAGGCGCTATCGCGGCACAGACGGCCTCTAGCAGCACCGGGATATGCGGCGGCGCCGTATCCCCGGAACCAGCCATCAGTGCAGCCCCCTCAGGTCGAGGAATTCATCCTCGTCACCTTCAGCGTCCAGCAACTCAGCCTCGGCTTCGGCCTGCGCATCAGGGCGCCAGATCTCGAACCGGGCGTCGGCGCCGACAAAACGCACATCCTTCTCAAGCCCGATCTCGGCGCGCAACTCCTTGGCCAGCACGATGCGCCCCATATCGTCCACCTGGACCTGGGCCACCTTGTGCATGATCTTGATTTCCATGCGCTTCTGCGCCTTGCGGCTGGGGTATTCACGCTCGTTATGGCGCGCGATCAAGTTGGTGTAGGCCTCGGTAGTCAGCACAACATGCGCGCGCGGATCTTCAAGCCGGGGCACGATGTACAAGGCGCCAGTGGACCCGACCCCGTCCAGCACGCGACGGAATTCGGTCGGAAGCGAAACACGCCCCCGATCGTCCATCTTGTGGTCATGGGTCCCTGTAAAGTGCTTGAGCACCGTCCCGCCGCCCTTCGTTCCTGCGAAGCGGCAGATAAGCCCCCGAAACGAGAACGGGCGGACCGGTGTTCATCGATCCGCCCGCCGTCCCTCGAGCTCTCGCAGCCCGTCCCATTTTCCGGGTTATCGATTGGACCGCGGTATGCCTCTTGCCTCTTCTTCTCTTCGGAGCCGGGTGCGCCTGTATGAAACCTGCTCAGTTTTATTTTTGTAGCACCAGGATCCGGTAGGAAAGCTTGTACCTGACCAATTAGATCCATTCAACCCCTTTTCATCCCACAACACTCCCAATCCTTTCATCGAAATGCATGTTGTGCTTGCAGCGCCAGAGGCCACCAAATGTAGATGATGGATTGGTCGCAAACCCGTGCTAGTTTCCGCAAAGAACCCGCTGCAAGCCCGTGGCGGAGCAGAATCACCTGAACACGGGGTAACATATGGACCATCACAAAATGGGCGCACGGCCCACCAAGAACGGACCGGCAAGTTATTTCACAGACACGGTCAAACAGGACGCGATCATAGAGGCGCCAGAACCCGGCCGTGTCCGCGCGATCGTTGTCAGCTTCGATCCCGGCGCCCGCACCGGCTGGCACACGCACCCGCTTGGGCAGACGCTGTTCTGCACCTCTGGCGTTGGGCGTTATCAGACCTGGGGTCAGCCGCCAGTCGAGTTCCGCGCAGGCGATACAATCTGGATCCCGCCTGGAGAGAAGCACTGGCACGGCGCCTCACCTGATGTTGCCATGGTTCACATCGCCATTCAGGAAGCGCTCGACGGCAAGCACATCGAATGGATGGAGCTGGTAACCGACGAGGAATACTCTGCCGCACTGGCTGGTTGAACAGAACCGGGCACGGGGGCTCAAGCCCCCTGCCCTATCCGAAGATGATCACCGCACTGGCTTCAACCGCAGCAGCGTCATGGTCGATCACGGTGATGGATGACGAGAAGTAACTCATCACCGTATCCGTCACGCCGTTCCCGTCGGCATCTGTGTCCGCAAAGGTCACATCACCTGCGGCCACGTTTCCACCCGTGAAGAAGATTACGTCCACACCAAGCTCCAGATCGTGGATCGTATCCTGATCATCATCCCCGTCGAAGAAGAAAAAGTCTGCGCCGGCACCGCCGTAAAGCTCGTCGTTGCCGCCCTCGCCGATCAGTGCATCGCCGGAATCGTTGCCGTACATCACGTCATTGCCCCGCAGGCCGATCAACTGGTCGACGCCTGAGCCTCCGTTGAATGTATCTGCCTGCCCACCTCCAAGGAAGAAGGACAGGCTGGAGAGGCCGTCAGCGTTGAACGTGTTCGAGAAATCGCTGGCGCCCGCGACGCCCTCGATATCATCGCCGATCACATCGTCGCGGACCGCTGCCGAGGATGACGCTTCGATCTCGGTGATTTCTGCGCCGAAATCGAAGACCAATGGTCCGGCGGAGCCAAAATAGGCTGCAATATCACCCTCGATCACGTCGCCGCCAGTGCCACCGAACAGGAAGTCGGCGCCGGGCCCACCTTCAACAACGTCGAAGCCCTCGCCGCCTTCCAGGGTGTCGTCTCCTGCGTTGCCTATCAGAAGGTCTCCGCCTTCCTGGCCCATGAGTGTGTTCGCACTGCCATCACCTGTCAGCAGATCAGCATATTCCGACCCTTCGAGGTTCTCGAAGCCTATGAACAGATCGGTGCCCTGCCCGGTATTCTGCGCAGTCCCCTGACGGGAGAGATCCGCGATCACGCCAACCTCGACTTCGCCAAAGACGAAGCCAGGTTCGACCAAGTTCTTGAACGTGAGTGTGTCAACCCCATGCCCACCATCCGCCGTATCGTCGCCAAGACCGAGATCCACGAGATCATCGTCGCCCTGTCCGAGAACCGAGTCGACCCCGTCGCTGCCGCGCACCCGGTCCGCGCCTGCACCCGCCGCGATCAGATTGGGGCCAACGCCGGGAGCGCCGGCGCCTGCCCCTGCATCCGAGAGGATCGTATCCGCGAACTGCGTGCCCAGAAGCTCCTCGATATCGCCCGCGATATTGTCATCGCCAGTGAAGGTCAGCCCTTCGGTCAGATCGAAGACCGTTCCGTCCGCCAGCTCCAATTGCTCGACTGCGGGGCGGACAAACTCGCCGTCATACTGGCTGGCAACCAGGACATTGGTCGCGGCGCCCACCTCGCCTACAAAGATCGTGAGTCCCGGCACTTCACCGACATCTCCCGTGCGTTGGAAGAAGATCTCGTCCGCAGTGATCCCGGCACCAAATCGGATGGTGTCGAAGCCCTCTCCCTCGAACTCGCTGATCAGGTCTCCGTTCAGGTCGTTCCGGCGGAAGAGATAGGTGTCGTCACCCT
>JBGCFK010000319.1:0-9687 GCA_045106875.1 Paracoccaceae bacterium
GGCGGGGGCATCCTGGCTTTCCGACGGCGGTTTCAGTTCGGCCGGGCCGTCCGATTGCACGACAGGCGCCGTTGACAACGCCGCTTCGAAATCCTGCCCATTGACGAGTTCGATCTCGGTCACGGTGAAGGGGATGTCTTCCTTGTCGGCAAACCAGTCCACGCCAAACGCCACCATGACCAGAAGGCCAAGGTGCAAACCGCCGGATATGGTCGTGCCGACTTTCATGTATCTATTGCCCCACGCTCACAGCCTGGTCAGTCACAAGCCCGATCGAGCGAAACCCGCCCGCGTTCAATTCGCCCATGACCTGCATGACAATACCATAGTCCAGCGTTGTATCAGCACGCAGGAAGATCTTCTTGCTGTCACGTTGCGCGGCGATGGCCTGTAGCTTGGGAAGCAGGGTGGCCCTATCCACTGGATTGGCCTGGATGAAGATCGCGCCACTGGCATCGATATTGATGGTCAGCGGCTCTTCCTGTTCGGTTGGCAGGGGATCGGCCTTGGTCTTTGGCAGCTCCAGCGGCACGCCGACGGTCAGCAGCGGGGCCGCCACCATAAAGATGATCAGCAGCACCAGCATGACGTCCACGAAGGGTGTCACATTGATCTCGGACATTGGCTTGCCGCCGCCGCGCCTGCTGCGACCCCGACGACCTCTGCCGCCTCCGCCAGATTGGATCGAGGCCCCCATCAGGCCGAGCCTGCCGAGCCGGCACTTTGACCGGCGGCACGGCGGTCTATCTGACGCGCGAGGATGGTCGAGAACTCGTCCGCAAAGTTCTCCAACCCTCCTGTCAGGCTTTCGGCCTCACCAATCAGGCGGTTATAGGCCATCACGGCGGGGATAGCGGCCAGAAGGCCCAATGCAGTCGCCAGCAAAGCCTCGGCAATGCCGGGCGCAACGACGGCAAGATTGGTGTTCTGCTGTGTCGCTATGGACTCGAACGAGTGCTTGATTCCCCAAACGGTACCAAAGAGGCCAACAAACGGCGCGACCGAGCCGACGGAGGCAAGGAAGGGTAAACGTCGGTTGATGCTTTCACTTTCGCGCGCAATGGCCACGTTCATGGCCCGGTCGACACGTTGCTGCGTGCCGGGGATCAGACCGCCTTCGTTGAACGAGCGCCGCCATTCGGTCATGCCAGCCACGAAGACGCGTTCGATGGGCGTGCGCGCCTTGTCCGAGATCCGGTCGAACAGATCGTCCAGAGGTTGACCGGACCAGAACCCGTCCTCGAACCGGGTCGATGCCCGACGGAGCCGCCCAAACGCCCACCATTTCTCGAATATGATGGCCCAGGCCCAGAACGAGGCGGCCACCAGAAGCACCATCACGACCTGCACGACAAAGGTCGCCTGCAAGAACATGGTCATCACGGAGAAATCGACCTCTGCGGTCGGCTCGGTCAGCGGCGCATCGCCCAACGCGGCCTGCGCGCCCAAAAGCACGCCTAGACCGATTCCCGCCACTATGTTCATAAGCTTGTCCCGTACTGTCCCGCTCGATGGCCCCGCGGTCGCATTTCGCGACTCTCTTAAGAACCAACATATCCTTTACGCGATCCGGCGCCCAATTGCGACCGCTCTGCGACCCGTTGTTACAATTCGTTTACCTACAACGGGCATTCAAGGCCCATCCGGCACCGATTGCTCCAGTTGCACGAGATTTGCAGAGATTTCAGGTGGAATACGCACAGGACGACCGTTTTCGCCCATGCAGGCGACAGTGATGATGGCCGTCAGCAACAGGTCGTCGCCGCGGAAGATCTCCTGCGCCATCACGACCGAGGCCTTTCGGATGGTCTCAGCGCGGGTGCGCACCTCGAGGATGTCATCAAACCGTGCGGGCTTCACATAATCCGCTTCGACCCTTCGCACGACGAAGACAGTGCCGGCTTGCTTCAATGCCACCTGATCAACGCCCAGGTCGCGCAACGCCTCCGTGCGTCCACGTTCCAGAAACTTCAGATAGTTGGCATAATAGACAACTCCGCCGAAGTCGGTGTCCTCGTAATAGACGCGGATGGCAAGCCGGTGCATCAGCTATCTCCAAGGAGTATCTGTGCCACCATGAGATCAAGATGACCTCCGCCGCCATTCTTGAAAACAGTGATTTCATCCGCACTGGTGCGGCCCGGATGTTCGCTGCGTGCCAATTGAAACAGATCTGCCCGCAGATCCTCGGCCGAGATCGCCCCTGCTGCCAGGGCTGTCTGGATCTCGCCGGAATCCGCCACTGCGCTCCATTGGCTGTCGAGGAACAGGGTCCCGCGGGTCATTGCTTCGGTATCGCATTCTTGCATGTCGGCGACGAAGGAACCCACCAGATCCAGATGTGCGCCCGGCTTCAACCATTTGCCGTGTATCAGTGGCCGGGTCGCCATGGTCGCGCAGGAAATCACGTCTGCCTCCTTTGTTGCAGCTTCCAGATCATCCGTCACGGTGACCGAAACGCCTTGAAGATCGAGGCTTGTTGCCAGTTTGTCTGCCCTCGCGCGGCTTCGGTTCCAGATCGTGACTTCCTGAATGGACGGCCTGACCGCCAGATGCGCCGGGATCAGAGCGCCAGCCATGACGCCTGCTCCGACCATCAGCATCCGCTTGGCATCCTTTCGCGCGAGGAAATGCGCGCCAGCTGCCGAGTCGGCCGCCGTCTTGCGTTCCGTTATGGCAGCACCGTCGATCACGGCCCTTACTTGTCCGTTCCCGCCGGAGAACAGCACATACACTCCCTGCACAGAAGGCAGGCCGGATCCGTTATGCTCGTTCTCTGGAAAGACGCTCACCAACTTGGCACCAATGGCACGGCCCTTCTGCCAGGCGGGCAGGGCAAGAAAGTGGTTCGGCCCATGTTCAGATCCGTTTGCGCCCGGCTGCTCCAGCACGGCGCTGCCCCGATCTTCCACATCGCGCAGGTGGTGCGAAATCAAGTCCGCGACCAGCTGCCCCCATGGCAGACCCGTGTGGACCGCCTCGGCATCATATATCTGCATGTGACTCCCCTTCCCGGCGCGCATCGCCCACGCTACGCTGGTGCAGAGAGGGAGACAACATGGCCATCAACGACCCATTGTTACAGCCGTTTACATTGAAGGGCCGGATGTTCCGCAATCGGATTTTGTCCACGAGCCACGCGATCTCGTACGGTGCGGACGGCTATCCGCAGGACCGCTATCAGCTCTACCATGCCGAGAAGGCCAAGGGCGGACTGGCGTTGACAATGTTCGGTGGCTCATCGGTGATTTCGCCGGACAGTGCCTCGCAGTTCGGACAGCTCGATTGCTCGAATGACGGGATCATCCCGCATTTTCAGAGCTTTGCCGAGCGCATACACGCCGAGGGTGCCTATCTGATGTGCCAGGTGACCCATATGGGGCGGCGCACGAGCCATCTGGGCGGGAACTGGCTGCCACCTGTGTCTGCCTCGCGCATGCCCGGTGACATCTTTGGCGGGATACCGCGCGCGATGGATGACGCAGATATTGCTCGTGTGGTCCACGACTACGGGCAGGCGGCCCGCCGTTGCTACGAGGGCGGGCTGGACGGCTGTGAGGTGATCGCCACGGGTCATCTGCCGGATCAGTTCTGGACGCCTCGTGTCAACACACGGACGGACGGCTATGGTGGTAGCCTCGCCAATCGCACGCGGTTCAGCCGCATGATCTTCGACGAGATGCGGCGACAGACACCGGACGACTTCATCATCTCACTGCGCATGACAATGGCCGAAGACATGGAAGGCGGACTGACCCGCGACGATTGCCTCGAGATCGCGCGCCTGCACGCCGCTGAAGGCACAATCGACGTACTGAACCTTGTGCACGGGGCAGTGGACACCGTGAAGGCTCTGGCGGCTTACATGCCAGGGATGGCAGCGGGGCTATCGCCGTTCATGCATATGGCTGGGGAGTTTCGCAGCGAAACGGGCCTGCCGGTCTTTCATGCAACGCGGATCAATGATCTGGCGACGGCACGGGCTGCGCTGCGCGACGGGCATGTCGATATGGTGGGCATGACCCGCGCACACATCGCTGACCCGCATATCGTGGCCAAACTGCATGCCGGGATGGAGGAGCGGATTCGTCCCTGCGTCGGTGCTACTTACTGCTCCAATTACCGCCAGTGTATCCACAACGCGGCGACGGGGCGCGAGGCGAACATGCCCCATGCCGTAGCGCCCGCCGAGAAGCCGGCGAAGCGCGCAGTTGTGGTTGGCGGCGGTCCGGCAGGACTTGAAGCCGCGCGCGTTTTGGCATTGCGTGGGCATGACGTCGCGCTGCTGGAGGCTGCGGACCGACTTGGCGGTCAGGTCACGCTGGCGGCCAAGGCCGGGTGGCGGCGAGATCTTGGCGGTGTGACCGACTGGCTGGCCGGCGAGGTCGAGGCTTTGGGCGTGGACGTGCACCTCAACACCTACGCCGAGGCCGAGGACGTGGCGGCGCGCGACCCTGACATCGTCATTGTCGCTACGGGCGGCATCCCGGATACTGGCTGGATCGCAGGTGATGTCGATGCCTTGTCGACCTGGGATGTGCTCGCCCGGACCGAACCACTGCAAGGCTCGGTCCTCATCTATGATGCGTCAGGTCAGGCGCAGGCCATCACGGCAGCGGATCATCTGGCCAACGCAGGGGCGGATGTAGAACTGGTCTCCCGGGAACGCATGGTCGGGCAGAATGTGCTGAAGCTGGACGCGCCGACATATCTCAAGCACCTTTACAAAGCAGGTGCGCGGATCACACCAGATCATGAATTTGCCCATGCCGGGCGCGAAGGCAACCGGATCCGCGTTACGCTGCGCAACCACTATAGTGAGATCGAAGAGGTCCGTATCGTGGATCACCTGATCATTGAGCGCGGAACGCTGCCAAATGATACGCTATGGGAAGCACTTGCGCCTGGCGCGCGGAACAATGGCCTGACAGACGTGGATGCCATGGCGGCTCACCGGCCACAGGAAGATCCGGGGGGCGAGGGTCCGTTGGTCTACCGGATCGGTGACGCGCTGGCCTCGCGCGATATTCACGCTGCGATCTATGACGCGCTCAGGCTTTGCAAGGATCTTTGACATGACACAGCACAGCACAGGCATTGTCGGGCTTGGCATCATGGGACGGCGGATGTTGGAGCATATGGGGCGACACGAGCGCTTTGCGCCTGGTCTGCTTTGGGATCCATCTGCCGAAGCATGCGAAACGTCCGTCGCGATGGTCGAGGGGACCCGGATTGCCGCATCTGCCGAAGAGGTGATTGCAGGATCGGACGTGGTCTATCTTGCCTGCCCTCCTGTCCCCCGCAAGGCCTACGCACTGGCTGCAGCGGCGGCGGGAAAGGCTGTTTTTCTGGAGAAACCTCTCGGGGTCGATGTCGCCGAAAGCCGGGATCTGGTGGCACGGCTGGAAGCCTCAGGCGTGCCATCAGCGGTGAATTTCACTCAAGCGGCTGGACAGGCTCTGGCAACGGTGACTCAGGACGCGGCTATGGGCGCACCTGAAGGCGTTGACATTGTGGTGACCTATGCGCAATGGCCAAGGGCTTGGCAACGTGAAGCTGACTGGCTCAGATTTGGGGCAGAAGGTGGCGCGACGCGGGAGGTGATTTCGCATTTTCTGTTCTTCTCGGGCCGGGTGCTTGGGCCGCTCCGTCTGGCACACGCGACGGCCAGCTATCCAGATGATCGCGCGCTCTGCGAGACCCATTTGACCGCGCGTTTGGAGAACGCCGATGGCGTACCAGTGACGGTCATGCTGTCGGTTGGCGGTGCGCAGCCCGATCGCCAGGAAATGACAATCAAGGGCCGGTCGCGGTCCTGGCGTGTGTCCGAGTTCCATCTGTTGTCAAATTCGAAAGGAGGCCCCTTTGAGGAGGTTGGGGCGCCGCCTGCCGACCCGCGTGCGGTCAGCCTGAAGGCACAGCTTGATGCACTGGATCTTTGCATCGCGGACCAGACCCATGCCCTCGCAACACCTGCCGAGGCGCTTGCCGTGCAGGAACTGGTCGAGGCCATGCTGCAGCATACGTAAGCAAAATGGGTTCGCGGCGTTGCCGCTCACATGATATGCCCACGGTCCGTCGCCCTCCGGGCTGGACCGCGGTGCTGGCGCTCTTGGCCGGTGTCAAATTGTGCCTCAGGCAGGGGTGAGTTCTGCAAGTTCCTGCCATCTGTGGCAAGCTACCTCATGTTCTGAACCCAGATGATCGAGTTTGGGCTCTTCCTGTTTGCAAATGTCCTGCGCAAACGGGCAACGGGTGTGGAACTTGCAACCCGGCGGAGGATTGGTCGGGCTAGGGATCTCGCCCTCCAGCTTTTGCGCTGTTCCCCGCGCATCCGGGTCCAGCGATGGGATCGCTGACATCAGCGCCTTGGTGTAGGGGTGGCGGGGCGCCCGAAAAAGCTCGCGTGTCGGCGCGGTCTCCACCAGCCTTCCCAGATACATCACTGCCACATGGTCACAGATATGTGCGACAACGCTGAGGTCATGGCTGATGAAGAGATAGGTCAGCCCCAGATCGTCCTGCAGGCTCTTCAACAAGTTCAAAATGTCCGCCTGTATCGAGACATCCAGCGCCGCGACGCTTTCATCTGCCACGACAAAGCGCGGGTTCGCGACCAGTGCCCGGGCAATCGAAATGCGTTGGCGCTGCCCGCCCGAGAACGCATGCGGGAAACGGCGCAGGTGTTCGAGGTTCAGCCGACATTTCGCGGCGATCTCGCGCACGCGGGCATCAGTTTCCTCGCGGGATTTGGTCAGCCCCATCACCTCCAGCGGTTCGGCAATGATATCCCGTACTGTCATCCGGGGACTGAGCGCCGCATAGGGATCCTGAAAAATCAACTGCGCGCGTCTGTAGTAGTCGCGCCGCTCGGCGCTTGACATGCCCGTCAGGTCATAGTCGACCTCGCCGTCATGATAGCGTGCTGCGCCTTCGGCAATCGGCACGGCCTTCAACAGTGCACGGCCCAGCGTGGTCTTGCCGGATCCGCTCTCCCCCACAAGCCCGAAGAACGAGCCCTTCGGAATGTCCAGATCCACCTTCTCCACCGCGCGCAGGATCTGTTTCTTCTGCAGGAAACCGCCGCCAATGGCGAAATGGACAGAGAGCCCGCGTGCTTCGACAAGATTTGGCTGGATCACATTGCCCGTCATTTCACGCCCCGTTTTCCGGCTTCAACGAAGCAGGCCATGCGCCGGTCATTGGGCAGATGTGAGAGGTGGGGCACCAATACACGGCACTCCTTTGATACCCGGTCGCAGCGGGTATGAAAGACGCAGCCTTCCGGACGCTCCAGTGGCGAAGGGATGTCACCCGGAACCGGTGTCAGCCCGCGGTCGAGATCGTCCAGCTTCGCGACCGCGTTCATCAGGCCTTGCGTATAGGGGTGTGCGGGATCCTTGATCACGTCGCGCACCGTGCCCTGTTCGACCAGCTTTCCCAGATACATCACCGCCACCCGATCCGCAGTTTGTGCAATGACCCCCAAATCATGTGTGATGAAGACGATGCCCATATCGAAGTCCTTCACAAGGTCCTTCATCAGGTCGAGCACCTGGGCCTGTATGGTCACATCCAGCGCCGTTGTGGGCTCGTCCGCGATCAGCAGCTTGGGCCGGGTCGACAAGGCCATCGCGATCATGGCGCGCTGGCGCATCCCGCCCGACAGTTCGAACGCATATTGCTCGAACCGCTTGGGTGCGTCCGAAATTCCTACCCGCTCCAGCATCTCTATAGAAACCCGCTTGGCCTCGCGTTTGTCCCGGGTCGTGTGAAGCAGCAATTGCTCAACCATCTGATCGCCGATGGTGATGGCAGGCGCGAAGGATGCCATTGGCTCCTGAAAGATCATGCTGACCGCGCCGCCGCGCACGATATGCATGTCCTTCTTGCGAAGGCCAAGGACATCAACGGATTGGCCGGGCAGGTTCAGCGTGACCTGCGAGTGCTCGCCGTAATGCGTGTTCCCGGGGTTCAGTTTCATTAATGCCTTGGCGGTAACGGACTTGCCCGAGCCGCTTTCGCCGACCAGTCCCAGCACCTCTCCCGGGTCGACATGGAAGGAGACGCCATCCACCGCCGTGATCCTCCCCTCGTCCGTATCAAACTCGATGGTCAGGTTCTGGACATCGAGCAAGCTCATGTGCTGCTCCTGTCTCTGTGACTCGCCGGCTTCATTTCTTGTTCCCCGAATAGGGGTCCGCTGCGTCACGCATCCCATCGCCCACGAAAACGAAGGCCAAAACAAGGGCGACGAAGAAGATGACTGGAATGGCCTCCCACTGGAAATTGCGAAGAACATCCTGATCCGTGACCGCGTACATGAGCGCGCCCAGCGAGTTCACAGGATCCTTCAGCCCCAGACCGATAAAGGACAGGGCGGTCTCGGACCGCACCATGTAGGGGAAAGAGATCATCAGATCGACAATGATATAGGAGGTGAACGACGGCAGCAGATGGCGCCGGATAATGTGGCCTGACGAAGCCCCGCAAAGCTGCGCCGCAAGCACATATTCCTGACTGCGTTCCGCCAATAGATGCGTCCTGATGCGCCTCGCCAGCGTAGGCCAGCCGATAAAGCCGAGTATGATGGAGATCACGAAGAACCGCGTCTCGGACGACCACTCGGGCGGGGTAAATGCCGCCAATGCCATGAAAAGCGGTATCGGAGGCACCGTTCGGATGGCGTCTGTGATCATTTGCAGAATGGAGTCGATCCAACCTCCAAAGTAGCCCGCGACCCCGCCGATGATAAGCGCCAACACAAAGGCAATCATGACCCCTATGGTGCCCACTGCCATGGACGTCCAGACTGCGTGGAGCGTGCGGGCGAACACGTCCTTGCCCTCGCCGTCCGTCCCGAAAAGATGGATCTTGCCATTCTCCATCCCGAACAGATGAGTGGTGAACTGAATGCCGTTGAACCTGAAATCAAACGTTGTGCCCGGCAGATCGAGATTCAATGCGAAGTATGAATATGTCCAGCCCTGCACCCAGAACTGCATATAGTCGCGGGTTTCTATGTCGATCACGGGTTTGCGGCGCAGGGTGGCGCGGTCCAGCTCCATCTTGACGCCATGCAGGAAGGGCCGCGCTGAACAGCCATTGTGGTCGCAGAACATCGGGATCTGGGGCGCGCCGTTCAGATAGTCCTTGTCACGTCCGGCAATTGTTGGATCATAGGGCGACAGAAGCGGCGCAAGCCAGCCTGCCAGAATGATAAGCCCCAACACCCAAAGCGCGATCACAGCCGAGCGTTGTTTCTTGAAGCGTTGCCAGATCAGCTGGCCCTGGGAGGCTGTGAAATATGCTTCTTTGGCCTTGTCTGCCGTGACTTCCGGTGTCGCTGTGTCTGTTGTCGTCGTCATGATGCTATCCCAACAGCCCTCTTCGGACGCGTGGGTCAATCAGCGCCAGCGCAAGGTCCGTGATGAAGTTGATAAAAACGATCGCCGCGGTCAGCAGGAAGATGATCGCGCCGGCAAGCTGCTGATCATTGGATCGGGCCAGTGCCTCGATCAAAAGGGCGCCGGACTCGGTCAGCACCAGGATCAGCGCAATCACCGGTAGCTCGTTGAAGATGCGGTTCAGGTCAAAGCCCAGCGAGTTGATGACCGGACCCATGGCGTGCCGGGCGGGGTATCTCCAAAGCAGGCGCGCCCCGGTAATCCCGCGCGCGGCGGCGGC
>JBGCFK010000032.1:0-23125 GCA_045106875.1 Paracoccaceae bacterium
AGATCTGATGTCTTTGATGGTGCCAGATGTTGGCGGTACGTCGCGTGGAGTGGTGTTCGTTTTGCTGGGTAGCAAGGCTGTCGCGAAAATGCAGGGCGTTGCGGAACTGGACGCTCTTGCGACCGTGGGTATGTTCGGTGCCGTATCAGCCTCGACCCTGGCTGCAGGGATGGCGATGCTGGATGATGCTGGCACCTCATACGAAGGCTATATTGGCGCGCTCTACCCGTTCATGGATATCGCAGCCCTTGTGACCGCGATCGTTCTGGCGAAACTCAGTGTTGCCCGCCAGCCGTCGAACACCGTGCAGGTTAACGGTGGCGGAACAGCGACGATGGGTGGCCCGACATCGCAGAAACAACTCAGCCCCCCTGAAGGAACGGCGGGCCTCGTGAATGACATCCTGGTCGATACGTTCCGCAGCCCCGCAATCTCGGCTTTGGTCGCTGGCCTGTGCCTCGGAGCGCTGGCCAAGCCAGACACGGTGTTTGATAGTTTTTATGAGCCTCTCTTTCGGGGATTGCTGTCGGTCCTGATGCTGATCATGGGCATGGAAGCATGGGCCCGGTTCGCAGAGCTGCGCAAAGTTGCTCATGCTTACATTCTTTACGGGATCAGCGCTCCGATCATACATGGGTTATTTGGGTTTGGTGTTGGCCTGATTGCACACGAACTGACAGGGTTTTCCGAAGGCGGAATTGTCCTGCTGGCGGTTATGGCTGCATCAAGCTCGGATATCTCCGGACCACCCACAATACGTGCAGCACTGCCAGAGGCCAATTCATCTGCCTATGTTGGCACCTCGACTGGTTTGGGCACTCCAATCGCAATCCTGAGCATTCCATTGTTCATGGCTCTGGCCGAGCTTCTGGTGGGCTAAAAAGGTTCAAACCCACCTTACACTGCTGCTACTCGAAGGTCCGGTTTGTCCCGCATGTGCACCTGATCAGACCTCAAGACCCAGCCGTCTTTTGTGCCGTCACCAGCATGCCGCAGCAGAACATCCGCCAGCCAAAGGTCTCGGCGGCTTTCTCGAAGGCTGCGATCAGCACGTATAGCGGCACGAAAAACGAGAAATACTCGGTGGCCCGGTAATAGGGTTTGATCTCGACCCACTGGTAGCCGATCTGGCCGAGAAGCCGGTCGATCTGGCCCGGGCTGCAATGGCTGAAGAAAGTCGGGTACCCGGTGATCTCCTCGGCTTCGGGACGCAGTTTGCGGATCAGCATGCGTTGCAGCTTTGGTCCAACCAGCTTCAGGGCGAGCGAATAGGGATGATATCCCGACGGGATATAGTGGTGCATGATCCCCTTGTCCGACAACGCATCATACATGCTTTGGAAAGAGCGACTGTTGTCCGGGACATGTTCCAGCAGCGTGATCGAGACGATCAGATCTACATTCTCCAGCGGGATCGGCTCTTCGATGGATTGGACCAGAAATTCGTCGTATTTCTCGTAACAGCTCAGCCGCTCGTCGATGTCCAGACCGACATAGCGGTAATCCGGGCTTTTTGTCAGCAAGGGCCTGTCCACACCGCCTGCCTCGAGGATCAGCTTCGGCGCTCGGTCGGCAATCGAGTGCGCGATCATATCGGTGAATTCCGTGCCCTCCTGACGTTTGCTCTGGAACAGCCAAGGAAAGACCCGCGTGAGATACCGGGAGGCCTTTCTGTTATAATTTATGAATTTAGAAATCATCTGTGTCCAGCCTTACTGGTCATGTTCTGGATCCGGAGGACAGCTCCGGGGTGTGCTCTTGGGGGTCCGGCGTCTCGTCCTCATCTGCCAGCTCTGCGCGTCGCTCCCGGACCAGGATCGCCGCGGCCAGCACCAGCGAGAAGCTGGGTGTCGACAGGTTGATCTGCCCCAGGAACACCAAGAAGGCCGCAACAGTGACGAACCCCATGATGTCCCGCCGAACTTCCCAGCACAGTGTCGAGAAGAAATAGAGCAACACCGGCACCACCAGCAGCCCACCCTGAAACAGGATCAACCCATACCCCGATGCTGGCCCGCTGCTGCTGAGATCCTTCACGTGGAACTTCTCGGACAGGATCAGCTCGCGGACATCCATCCACGTCTCGTGCGACATGCCGAGGGGTAACAGATAGTTCCCGATGGAATAGGCCACAGGCTCGATAACCCCGAAAACGCGGCCATTGATGCTGTAATCGATGAACACGATCTCGGGCCCGATTTCGAGCGCATACGTGACAAGCTGGCCGATCCGCGAGCTTTCATCCACAAACTCGATCAGCGCGATCCGGCCAACGGCAGCGGCCAGAAGACCTGCTGCCAGCAGCCCCCATCGGGGCAGGTACAGCAAGGACCAGACCACTCCGCCCAGCACCAGGGTCATCAGCGCCGAGGAGGACATGGCCAGCAGTATCGCATCGGCGACAGCCAATGCAGTGATCCATGCCGGGCCACGCAGCAGATAATGGGTGGCCGCAAGGGTGATCATGTGAAAGCCGTGATGCGTTGGCTCGGGCGCCAGTGACAGCACGCCCCGACCGCTTTCCAGGATGTTCAGGGCCAGATTCTCGGTCTCTGCCTGCACAATCAGGAACAGCATGAAGTCACTGCTAATGAGGCGCTGGATCAGGCTGACGCTCACCCAGGCCAGGATGGCGAACATGATGATCGTACGCACCTGTTCTTCGTTGTCTTCCATGGCGCTGTAGATCGCAGTGACCAGAATCACCGGCGAGATATAGGCCAACAGGTACTGCACTTCGCGCAAGCTCGACCCTTGCAGCGCGGCAAACAGAAACAGGACCGCGCCCACGATCGCCAGCCAGACCAGCCAGATACGGTCTCTCTGCGGCAGGTTCATCAGGATGCCCGGCAACAGTGCCAGCATCAGCATGGCCGTCACGATCGCATAGGGCTGGTTGTAGGTCTGCAATGGCAGGATCTGCAGAAACGGAAAGGCCGCGAAGAAGATCAAGGCTGCTTGCATCGGGTGTCCTGATTGTCTCAGCGCGGGGGTTGCGATGCGGGATAGGCTTCACGGCGGATATCGTGGCCGATTGCCAGGATCAAGGCTGTCATCTGTATGATACGGGCAGCGGCGATGCTTAGAATATAGGCCGTAAGACCCAACTCCATTCTATAACAGAGAGTAACGCTGCCGATCCAGACAAGCAACGCCAGCGCACTGGCGCGCAGAATGGCCCGCTCCCGATCCAGCGCGATGATCAGAAACTCGAGTGGCAGGAAGATCTGAAGGAAGACCAGCAGCGCTGCCGCCAGCAGAGCGGACGACCCGATACCGCGGGCCTCCAGAAAGCTGGCAAGCGGCGGGAACAGCACAGGGCCAAAGCTGGTGACAAGGGCGACGCCTAGCGCGGCCAGTCCCAGAGCCAGCGCCGGGAAACCAAGCAGGCCAAGTCCCTGGCGGGGCGCGGCGCCCTTATGGATCCGTCGGATGATCTCGGGCCCGAATTTCTGTGACAGGATGCCGGACAGGAGGTTCCCAGATTGGGTGATCAGGGCCACCGCCCCATAAGCTCCGCCGATAACCGGACCCAGCAGTGCCGTTATCAGCGCCCGGTCTCCCAGCAGGATCGACGAGGACATGATATTCGCGAAATAGAGCACTCTGCCGTCCCGCTCGCCGGGCGCCGCAGGGGCATCGGATCCAGCCTCGGCCGGGACCGCCCCGGACAGAACCACATGCCGGCGCATGGTCCGGCGCACCAGCATGAGCCCCATGAGGGCGACAACGCCAAGCCCGATGGTCTCGGCCAGGATCACGGGCAACCAAGCATCCCCTGAAAGCGCGATGGCCACCAGAACCAGGGGAATGCTGCTGCGGACAAATGCAAAGGCCTGCAGCAGGCCCATGGCACCTGTCGCCCGGATCAGGGCGGTACAGAGGTTCAGCAAGGTCGAGATCCAGACCAGCACGCCCAGAAGCAGCGCAACCCCGCCACCGATCCCAAGGGTTCCGGACAGGCCCGTGGTCTCGACCAGCAGCGCCAGACATACTGTAAGCGCAAGCACTCTCAAGCCCATTTTGAGAACCCGCGCCCGAGCGTCCCGCCGGATCTCGTCCAGTTGTCCCGACACCCAAAGCCGGGGATACAGCTTGGTCGTGGTCTCCATCAGACCAAAGCTGACGGCCATGCCGGACAGGGCAACAACGCCGATGATCGAGGTATAGATCCCGAAATCCGCCGGAGCCAGGAGTGCGGCGGCCAGACCCAGGCGGGCAAAGTTGAGGACCGCGGCCAGCAGCATCCCGGTCAGAAACAGAATATTGGTCACGGGAGACGAATCACGGGCTGCCAATCATGGTGCGTGTCCCTGCCGGGCACCAGAGCATGCCCGGTGTCCGGCAGGGGCGTTCAGATGTGCATCAGTTTCTCAAGCACCTGAGGCTCGAGATCCGGACGCAGGCTCTTGGCCGCGCTCAACAGGCGCTCCCGGTTCGCGCGCATGATCGGCTGGGCCTTGATATAGGGCTTGTCGGAACTGAAAGTGGCAAAGATTGCCGTGCGCGCGTTCTTGCACCGGCTGCCATAATGATAGCAGTTGGAGGGGTCGACCAGCACCGTGGATCCGGCCTTGCCGTAGAAGACCTGCACCTCGCCATCGCCCAGTTCCTTGCGCAACTGGCTGTCTTCGATCCGGCGGATGACCGGGCCGCGCCCGACCCGGCGGCTGTCGGCCTTGTTGATATAGCCGAACGGGCCGTCTTCATCACCCAACACATCGTTGAGATAGGTGATGGCGTGGTATGAGCGGCTATCATTGTAATCCAGATGCCATTTCTGGCTTTCCTTCAGACCCTCTCCATCCTCGACAGGGAAGGAGTAGAGCACCTGCAATTTGTCGATCCGGCAATGTCCGCCGTAGAAGTCCAGCGCTATATCCAGAATTTCAGGCGAGAAGGCCAGGCGCATCAACGGATTTTCCGGGGTGAAATCCTCGGCCCGGACAAGGTTGACGAAAGGCGCATGCTTCGGACGGCCTTCGATCTCGGCAATGCGCGGCAGGTAGAGATCCTGCAATTCCTGCAGCAGGGTGGGCTCCAGCACCGGGCCTGTTGCATAGCCCTTTTCCTCCAGTTCCCGGCCCTGAGGCGTCTTGGGATTGTACTGGACGAAGATATTGCCTGCATTGATGTGACGCAGACGTCCGACATGGCGGACAGGGACAAGGCGCCATTTGAGAAAACTGGCAGCAGAGATCAAAGCTTCCTTCATATCGGCCTCTCCGAATACAGGGCTCAGGTTTTGCCTTCCTGCTATCATATATTTCGCGCGCAAAACATCCACCGCAAGCACTCTTGGTCGCGTGCGCTGCTGTTTTGTGTGTTGGGCGGCCCGTGTGGATGCCATCCTGCGCCAGGCGATGCTGAACGGAAAATAACAAGGCTCAACCCTGCCTTTTCCCCAGGTGAAGAGTTGCTTTTCTGTGTTCAAGACCGAAATAATGCACCATAGGCCAGCGCTGGCAAGGATGGACATGACCCACGGACCCGCAGCATAACCGACACCGGTCCTTGGTCCGGGATCAGGGGGCGCAATCATTGGGAAAAGTGATGTGGCAATGTCACGACTTTACTTTTGCCCGGTGAAATTATGATTCGGTGCAATCCAAGGCCAGTGAAACCCAAGGGTAGAACAGATGCTGAAGACAAATAACGAGCTTGCCATCAAAGGTGGCCCGAAAGTGCGCGAGGCGCTCTTTCCCGCCTATGTCACCGTTGGTCAGGACGAGAAGACCAAGGTCAACGAGGTGATCGACAGCGGCATCCTGTCGAACTATCTGGGCGCCTATCACGAGAACTTCATGGGCGGGCCTTACGTGCGTGAGTGCGAGGCGGCATGGGCCGAACGCTTTGGCGCCGGGCATGCGATCGCGGTCAACTCCAACACCTCCGGTCTGGTCGCGGCCCTTGGCGCCATTGGCGTGGGCCCGGGGGACGAGGTGATCGTCACGCCCTATTCCATGTCAGCCTCGGCTGTGGCGCCCTTGTTCTGGGGTGCGACACCGGTTTTTGCGGATGTCGAGCCGGATATGTTCTGCCTGGATGCAGCATCTGTCGAACGGGCGATCACACCTGCCACCAAGGCGATCCTTGTGGTCGACCTCTTCGGGCTGCCCTATGACGTGGCGGGCATCGGTGCCTTGGCCAAACAGCACGGGCTGAAGATCATCGAGGATTGCGCCCAGGCGCCTGGTGCAACCTGGAACGGCCGTTCCGCAGGGTTACTGGGCGATATCGGCATCTTCTCGCTCAATTACCACAAGCATATCCATTCCGGCGAAGGCGGCATTCTGCTGACCCATGACGATGATCTGGCGCAGCGGCTTGCGCTGATCCGCAACCATGCGGAGTCGGTCGTGGGCCCCATGGGGATCACGGATCTGACCAACATGATCGGTCATAACTTCCGCATGACCGAGATCGAGGCCGCCATTGCCACGGTGCAACTGGGCAAACTGGACGGGCTGCTGGCAGAACGGCTGGACCGCGTCGCCTATTTTGAACAGGCCATGGCAGGCTTCGAGGCGCTGACCATGCCCAAGCTCCGCGACGGGGCCACCCACGCCTATTACGTGCATGCCTGTCTCTGGAACACGGATCTGGGCGTTGACCGCAATGCCTTCGTGGATGCGGTGAAGGCCGAACTGCCCTGCTTCGAGCTACGCGAGAAAGAGGGCGTGAAGCTGGGCGCGGGGTACGTGCGTCCGATCTATCTGCTGCCGGCCTTTCAGCATCGGATCGGGATTGGATCGGGCGGCGGTCCATTGGCCGAGGCGCAGCAGGATTTTGCCCAGGGGCTTTGCCCGGTGGTCGAGGATCTGCATTTCAACCGTCTGGTCAGCCACGAGTTTATTCTGCCCAGCATGGAGCGATCGGACATCGACGATGTCGTCCGCGCGTTCGAGAAAGTCTGGGATCAGCGTCAGAGCCTGTGAGCCCACCATGCCCGAGGCACCCCTGTTGGCGCGCGGCCCTGTGCAGCTTGTCCCCTTTGCATCCGGGCATCTGACCGATGCCTATGTGGGCTGGTTGAAAGATGCCTCGGTGGTGCGCTATAGCGAACAGCGCCATCGCAGCCATTCCCTGGAAAGCTGCCGCGCTTTTGTGGACAGCTTTGCGGACAGCCCGAACCTGCTTTGGGCCATCGAGGCCCGCGACCCCGATCTGCGCCATATCGGCAATATCACCGTCATGCGCGATCCGCGCTATGGTTTGGCCGACATCGCCATCCTGATCGGGGCCGAAGGCTGCCAGGGCAAGGGCTATGGGCGCCGCGCCTGGGGGCTGGTGCTGGATCACCTCAGGGCCCAGCCGGATGTGCGCAAGATCACCGGCGGCTGCATGGCCGCCAACCAGGCGATGGTGCGGATCATGGAGGGCGCTGGCATGGTCCCCGACGGGGTGCGCCGCGCCCATTATCTGCTGGAGGGAGCACCTGTGGACATCGTCCATTTTGCGCTCTGGCCCGAACAGGCAGGCCGGGGGAGGCTCGCATGAAACGTTTCCTCTTGGGGCTCTGGCAGATCGGCGCGCATATCCGGGCCTGGATCTGGCTGTCCCGCACCGCGGCACGGGTGCCGGTGCTGGGCAAACCTGTCTCGATGATCCTCGATAGACTGTTGCTGATGGTCTACGGGCTGGACGTCACATCCGCCTCGATCTTCGTTGTGGACCTGCGCATTCCGCATCCGGGCGGCGTGCTGTTGGGCGGCAACGGGATCCGCTCGCATGGGCGGGTGCTGATCAATGCCGGGGTGAAGTTCGTGGGCCACAGCCCGGAAAACCCGGAATATCTGGCACGCCACGCGGAACGCCGGGTATTCGATCTGGGGGATAACGTCGTCTTCGGCGCGAATTGCGTGGTCATCGGTCCGGTGACCATCTGCGATAACGTCATGATCGGAGCCATGTCGCTGGTGAACAAGGACATCATCGAGCCGGGCATTTACGTCGGCAGCCCTGTGCGCAAGATCTCGGATCAGGTCAACGAGAGCTGGGTGTCCTGATCCCTGATCCTCAGGCCGTGCGGGCGGCCCCTGCCTGATCCCACAGGCTTTGCAACAGGCTTGCGGCCTCGGGGATATCGGTGCGCCCGCGCATGAACACGCCTCTGGTCGCATAACGGGCAAAGAACGCGCTGTAGCCATCGACAAATTCCGCGCGTGTCATCGTCGGCACAGTGTCGTCGAAGGAAATCTCGCCCTGGTGGTCGATCACCGTCATGCCGGGCAACCCCATGAAATAGGGCGTGCCCATCAGAAAGGTCGGACGCCCGAACATCGCACTTTCGATCGCAGCGGTCGAGCCCAGCGACACCACGGCACTGTTGTCCATCGCCAGGATATCCGACATGCGGTCCGTGCCCCGCACGACCAGCAAACGCTTGTTTTCCAGCATATGGCGCCATTTCGGCAGATGGGCCGCCCCGGGCTGTGAGGGATGCTCCTTCAGGACCAGATAGCTGTCCGCCGGCAGGTGATCGAAAATCTTGTGCACCAGATCCATCTGGTCGGTGAAATCCGAAACATAGAGGATCACTGCCTCGGGCTCGTAATGCAGCGGGTAGACGAAGATCCGTGCATCCCCCAGCTTCTTCAGATCGTCGAGGCTGGTGTAACGCGCCGTGACCGAGCGCATCAGGCTTTTGGCCTGGAAATCATGCGGCCATGGATCGGCATCCAGAAAGATCTCGGACTTGCGCAGGCGCCTGTTCAGGCCCAGCGCCGCATAGCGCGCGGCTTCCTTCAGGGTCCTGAAGGTCGATCCATAATTGTGCACGTAAAGCGGCAGGGCCTGATTGTTCAGACGCTTCTCGTAATGGGCATCGACCATCTCGCGGGCGTTCTCCATCCGGTCCAGCGGAATGGGTTCCTGCTGAGCACCGTCCGAGCAAAAGAACATGTACCCGGGCAGCCAGGTAACCTGGAAATGGCAGGGCATGCCGCCCTGGGCACGCACCCAGTGGTTCAGGCATTCGTTGACGAACCCACTGACAGGCTCGTCCATATAAACCCGGATGCGAAAGCGTGCGGCGATCTCGTCCAGCATGGAGCGCAAGCCATGTACGATGGGCGAGATCTGATCGGGTGCCATGCGGCGCATGAACCGGTCCCGCGCCACGTTTCGATGCATGGCGTGAAAAACGGCATCGCGGGTGATCGCGCTCGTGTGGGCCCGGGCGATATACTCCGCCAGATTGTAGACCGCACCTTCGGGATCTGCCTGAGCAATCCGCGCTACCTCGGCAGATTTCGAGACGATGTAGACCCTGGGGGCGCCGCCCAGATGGTTCTGGAATTTCGGGAACTCGTCCGCGAGGAAGTCACGGGCATAGAACAGGATGGCGTCCGGCTGGCCGGTCATGCGTGTGCTCCCGAAACGGGTTCGGATCCTGCCGATACGATCGCCACTTCAGACCCTGCCGATATTGTCGGCATGTCAGATCTTGCCGATATTGTCGGCGTTGCGCTCGATCCAGGCCTGCAGCGCCTCGGGTGCCATCCAATCGGTGTTGCTGTCCGAGGCATAGACGAAATCCTCCGCCACACGGGTGCCGTCCTTGATCCGCTCGGGGCTGTCCGACCAACCATTGATGGCGGGCAGGATCTTGTAATGTTCGGGGTATTCGTAGGTGTAGGGCGCATCCTCGGCCCCCAGCATCTGCTCGTGGATCTTCTCGCCAGGGCGGATGCCGATGATCTTGTGACTGGCCTCGGGTGCGACCACCCGGGCGATGTCGGTGACGTTCATCGAGGGGATCTTCTTCACATAGATCTCGCCGCCGACCATGTCCTCGAAGGCGTGCCAGACCAGCTCGACCCCCTGTTCGAGGCTGATCATGAAGCGGGTCATGCGGGTATCCGTGATCGGCAGCTCGCCCTGATCGCGGATCGATCGGAAGAACGGGATCACCGAGCCCCGCGAGCCCATGACATTGCCGTACCGGACCACCGAGAACCGCGTGCCATGCTCGCCCGAATAGGCATTCCCGGACACGAACAGCTTGTCCGAGGCCAGTTTGGTCGCGCCGTAGAGGTTGATCGGGCTCGATGCCTTGTCCGTTGACAGCGCCACCACCCGCTTCACACCCTTGTCGATGCAGGCATCGATCAGGTTCATGGCGCCCATGACATTGGTCTTCACGCATTCGAACGGGTTGTATTCGGCCGTTGGCACGATCTTGGTGGCCGCGGCGTGGACCACGTAATCCACTCCGTCCAGGGCACGGTAGAGCCTGTCCCGGTCGCGCACATCGCCAATGAAGAACCGGACCCGCGGGTCGTCCGCGTATTTCTTCGCCATCTCCCACTGTTTCATCTCATCGCGCGACAGCACGATCAGCTTGCGCGGGTTGAAGCGGGCCAGCGTCATCGGCAGAAACGCATGGCCAAAGGATCCTGTGCCGCCTGTCACCAGGATAACGCTGTTCTGCAACATCAGTGGGTTTCCTTCGATGAATGGCGGCGGCAGCGCTGTCTTGCCAGAACCCCGGGTTGGGCAGGCCTGGGCCGGATAAGCCGATCATGCGGGTATGGGCCGTTATGGTAAATCGCGGGCCTTATACGAGTGAGAGCGATCCCTGTCCATAAGGCGCTGTCATACAGGTGCTGCCATGTCGTCACCCACTCAGCTTCTTCCCGGTCCTCAGCTGCAAGGCCAGCGCCAGCACGCGCTCGGCGGCCTTGAGATGTCCATCCAGCGCTCTGGTGCAGGTGCCAGGTGCCCTGCGCAGCAACTTCGCAACCGTACCCGGCAGATCCGCACTCGTGTCGCAAAAGAGAAGCCCTTCGCGGTGCGCGAGGGTCCTCAGCGCCGAACCCCGCAACCCCGGTTGCAGGCTGGCTGTGGGTTTGCCCAGAAGCCATGCTTCATAAAGCAGGATCGAGCTCATCCCCGCCACGTGGCTGGCCCGGTGCAGGCTCACGCGCACGCCATCCGCAGGCACCATGTCCCATGTCCATGCACCGGGATATGTGCCTGCCAATCGGGCCCAGCGGTCCGCAACCACGCTGCGGTCTTCGCGTGGATGGGGCGCGACCTGGACACTGCACCCCAAAGGCGCCGTGCTGGTCAGGGCCTCGACGAATGCAGCTGTAACCCCGTCCTCGTCATAGCCGCGTGATCCGGGATCTTGGGCTGCGCCACTATCGGACCTTGCGGGCTCCGAGACGAACAGCACCCTGACATCCCCCGGCTGCCGGGCCGAGCAGGTGGCCATGCCTTTGGCTTCCGCGTCCAACCGGGCCAGATCCGGATGGCCTGTGATTTCGATGATCCCGGCAGGCACGCCCTCTGTCAGTGCCTCGCTCCGGGCCAGATCATCCATGACGGCATAGATCGCGGGGATCAGAGGGCTCCCGTCCGCCTTGCAGAGCCGATGGCCATAGCTGGACCAGTTGTCCAGCACATGAACCAATGGAATGCCGCGGGCACGTGCGGCGGCGGCCACATCCATGGCGGCCCAATCGGCCACCGAGGTTGCGTAGACCATGACATCCGCGGAGGCGGCCTCGGCTTCTGTCTGGGTCAGCCAGTGCCAGTCTGCGTCCCCCTCCGCGTGGAGCACTCCGTGTGCCAGGGCCAACACATGGTGCCCTGATGCATGCGCTGCACGGGCCACGGGCAGGATCGCGCGCGCGCCGCCCACATCGCCTGCGGCGAAGAGAAGCCTCACGGCCCGGATCCTTCCAGAGCCCGCGCCATGAGCGCCTGCGCAAACCAGGCCGTCTCAAGCGTCGAGGCAGGTGGCGGCCCCTCTGCCACCAGAGCATCCAGCGCCCGAAAGGTACCATCCCGCATCCAATCACCCGCATCTTCGAAGCCGGGCACAGGCTTGGGCGGCGCAAGATGATGGAAGCCCGGATAATCCGGATTGGGGCAGGCAGCCTCCCACACCAGATCAAGCCCGCCGCGCGTCACGGACATCCGCCCCTCGGCGCCCGTCACAGCGACGTCGACGGCGTGATAGGGCAGGTCATGGCCCGTTACCGTCACCGGCACGTCGCCAAGCATCAACCCGAACGAGGGATTGCCGCCGGCATCCGGTCTCAACCACTCCAGCGGAGGCGGTGTGGCCACCTCGAACAGGAAGCCCAGCACATCCAGCAGATGCACACCGTTCACGTCCAGCCGTCTGCTATAGGTCAGCGCGACCCCGGTGATGCCGGGGCTGGTGTTCAGATGGGCCCTGAGGTGCTGGTATTGCGGCAAGAAGCGGCGGAAATAGTTCACGCAGGTTCTGGGGGGATGTTCCATCGCAGTCAGCGTCGTGCGCAGGTCGCGGTATGCATCCAGATCCAGCGTCACCGGCTTTTCGATCCAGAGCCGGGGAATGCCTGCGTTCAGACAGGCTGCGATATGGCGCGCATGATGCTCGGAGGGCGAGGCGATGGTGACCATATCCAGATCGAGCGCCAGGAAGTCCTCCAGCCTCTCCGGTAATACCAGGGCATCGCCCTTGGGGTGCTGGGTGCGCAGGTCGGTGCGCACCTGGGCGGCAGGCTCGAGGATCGCAACAAGCTCGGTATCGGGATGGCGGTCGAGACAGGCCGAATGCGTGACAGAGCGCGCCCCGTCCCAGGCCCCGCCATCATAGCGCCATGCGATCTGACCTGCGCCGATGATGCCGGCCCGCAAGCTCAAGGCGTGCCCTCGGTGGCATCCGCAGGTCTCACCTGAGCAGGCACGCCCAGTGCCGTGGCACCCGCAGGGACGTCACGGTTCACCAGCGAGTTTGCCGCCACCGTGGCACCAGCGCCGATCTCGACCGGACCCAGCACCACTGCGCCTGCGCCAATGGTCACGCCCGGGCCGATAACGGGCCTTGTCGTCAGATCATAGGCGCCCTCGAAACGGCGCGCGCCCAGCGTGACGTTCTGGTAGATCACAACGTCCTCGCCGATCCGGGCGCTGCCGATGATAATCCCGCCCGGATGCGGCAACACCAGCCCCGGCGCGATCACTGCCCGCGCGGGCACCTCTACCCGAAAGACCCAAAGGACAAGCAGGCTGACAAGGTTTCCCAGAGGCCCCAGCCCGCACGCGTGCAGCCAGCCTGCCACGCGGATCAGCACCATCGGCTGCAGGCGGGGCGAAAGCAGCATACGCCAGAGCCTCGCGCCCCCGGGGCGCTCGCACAGCCTCAGATAATGGTCGTAATCCCGGCGAAGCGTGGCGCGGAGTTTCATCAGCCCGGCATCTTCATGTGTTTGCCGTCTTCAGAAAGCCGGAAAGCTCGCGATTGGCCTTGGCCGAGCGGTCCTCTTCCACAGGCTGGCTGAGCGCCCAGTCGACAGTGCGTGACAGCCCCGTGGCCAGATCGACCTCAGGGACAAAGCCCAGATGCGTCCTCAGCCGGGTAATGTCCGCGTAGTTGTGCCGGATATCGCCCGGACGGAAACGGCCCGAGACCCGTGAGTGGCCCACCATGTCCATCTTGGCTTCCAGCAGATCCACCATCTGGCGCACGGAATGCGCGATCCCGGCCCCCACATTGATGATGCGCGGCGCATCAGGGGCCAATTCCAGCGCCCGGCGGAAGGCAAGCGCCACATCCTCGACAAAGACGAAATCGCGGGTCTCCTCGCCATCCTCGAAGATGTCGATGGTGCCGCCCTGGCGAAGGATATTGGTGAAGATCGACAGGATGCCCGTATAGGGGTTTCGCAAGCTTTGGCCCGGGCCATAGACGTTCTGCAGTCTGAGCGCCACATAGTCGATACCGACCGAGGCACAGGCGATCTCACACATATGCTCCTGCGCCAGCTTGGAGGCGGCATAGAGCGACATGGGCGTGGTCGGATCGTCCTCGCGGGTGGCGACAGGGGCCAATGGCACGCCATCTGCGTCGAACTCGAACCGGCCCGCTTCCATATCGGCAGGATTGCGCGCACGCGGATAATGGCGCGGGGCCGTCTGCGGGTCGGGCGCATTGGCGGGCACATAGGCACCCTCGCCATAGATCGAACGCGACGAGGCCAGAAGCAGCTTGGCCGGCCGGTTGCCGGGGTCCTTGACCATCTCCTCCAGCAGGGTCGCCGTGCCCTGCACATTGGTGCGGTAATAGCTCTCGATCTCGTACATGGACTGGCCGGTGCCGGTTTCGGCGGCAAAGTGGTAGACCACGTCCACACCCCTCAGCGCATCCTGCAACACGCCCTTGGCGCAGATATCGGCACGGATCACAGTGACGTCCGGATGGCCCATAAGGTCCGGATAGTCAGGGGCATCGCCGTGCACTTGCGTGCTCAGCTTGTCGACGAGCGTCAGGCGGTGTCTGCCCTCGGCCAGGAACTGGCGCGCAAGCGTGCGGCCGATAAAACCCAGACCGCCGGTGATGAGGATATGCATGGGCCCTGTCCTTATGCGCTGAGCGAGGTGGGGGGTGTGGTTGCAGGCCGTATGTCGCCCTTTGTCTGAACCGGATCCGGCTGCGGGATCTCGGCGCCGGTGGCCAGCGCGAAGACCTGATCCATGAAGCGCTCCACCGACAGGTAATGAAGCTCGGCTTCGGTCAGGGGACCAGGGCGCGTTGCCAGCGCCGCTTCCATGCTGGCCTCCGGATTGTCCATGTCCAGATGCACCAGCCGGTTCTGCAGGCATTTTGGCAGGTATTCGAAGGTCGCGGTATTGGTGGTCAGCAAAACAGCACCCAGCGACAGCGCCTCGAAGGTGCGCATGGTCAGGCCGGACTGGCCGCCATGGTGGATGTCGAAGACAACGCGGGCGGTCTCGGTCGCGCGCGCGATATCGGTCTTGGAGAACGGTGTGGTCGCGATCTCGCGCACCAGCCCCCAGACCTGCGGATGACGCAGATAAATCGCCAGCCAGAGCGGACGTGAGTGATAGAACAGCAGGAACCCCGATGACCAGCCGCGCCGGGCGATGATTGCCTTCAGACGCGCCACCATTTGTGGCCGGTGCGAATGCATGGTGGTGCAGTAGAAGAAGTCACAGGCCCTGTCCGGCGCCGGATCCCGACGCGGTGCGGCGCTGTAGAGGGGGATGTAATCATAGCCAAGCTGCGCGCAGTCCTCCGGATCGAAGCTGGCCACCCGGTCCATCAGCGGATCCAGATCCTGCATGCCCCGCTTGTTGCGCACGCTGTCAAAGCCATAGCGGGTCACTTTGATCCCGGCCGCCTGCAACCGGCGCACTGCATCCGGGGTCACGATCTCGGGCGAGATCAGCAGCGCATGGGTCGTTCCGGCCTCGATCACCGACTGCACCGTCCTTGCCAGCCAGTCCGCCGTCCGGCGCGCTTTCACGGCGGCAGGGGCGACCCGAAGGAAGGCTTTGGTCGAGATGCTGTTCGAGGGGCGCTCGTCATAGAACGTGGCCCCGATCCCGCGGGCATGAAAGCGTTCTGTCAGATCTTCCAGATAGCCGAAGAAGGATGGCCCTATGATCGCAAGCTCCATATGGCTCATCCGAGCAGGTCCCAGCTGAGAGGCGTGCCGCGGACCACATCGCGGGTGACCGTGCGGCCCAGCACTTCAGGCAGATGCAAAGGCGTGAGCCCATGCCCTGGCCGGATCGAACGCACGTTTTCAGGCGTCAAAACAGAACCTGCTGCAATGTCCGCCACGGCGTAAAGCGACCGGCGGAAGACCACGTTGCCTTCCTCTGCCGGTTTGGTGCGATAGGAGACCTGGCCAAGCGAGACCCAGGCATTGCGGCAATCCTCGCAAAGCCGGGTGAACTCATCCGGCTCCAGACTGAAAGCCGCGTCCGGTCCACCATCGGCGCGGGCCAGGGTGAAATGCTTCTCGATCACGCATGCACCCAGCGCGATCGCCGCCACGGATGTGGCGGTGCCGTGCGTGTGGTCCGACAATCCCGGCACCACACCAAAGGCCTGACCCAGATGCGGCACCGTGCGCAGGTTGGATTGCTCGGACGGCGCAGGGTAGGAGCTGATGCAGTGCAGGAGCACCAGCTCCTCGCAGCCGTTTTCACGCGCGGTCCGCACTGCGTTCTCGATCTCGGCCAGATTGGCAAGCCCGGTCGAGATGATCATGGGTTTGCCCTTCTGCGCCACATGCGCGATCAGGGCCAGATCCACCGCTTCGAAACTGGCGATCTTGTAGGCGGGCGCGCCCAGGTCTTCCAACAGATCCGCCGCGGTCTCGTCGAACGGGGTCGAGAACAGGGTCACGCCGACATCGCGGGCTTTCTCGAACATCGGGCCATGCCAGTCATAGGGCGTGTGCGCCTCGCGGTAGAGATCATAAAGCGTGCGTCCGTCCCAAAGTCCGCCCTCGATCCGGAAATCCGGCCTGTCGCAGTCGATGGTCAGGGTGTCGGGCGTGTAGGTCTGGACCTTGATGGCATCGCAGCCGGTCTTGGCCGCTTCCTCGATCATGGCCAGCGCACGGTCAAGCGAGCCGTTGTGGTTCCCCGACAGCTCACAGATCACGTAAGGTGGATGATCCGGGCCGATCTTGCGCCCGGCAATGGTGATTTCGGGGCTGTGCTCAGTCATGGCCGGGCTCCGTTCTAGGGTCTTGGTCGCGCTTTTGACCAGTATCCGGCGATACACGGTCGATCCTCAGGGTATAACGATGACCGCGATGGTCGAAAAACGCAGGATAGCGGTCATTGTCAACCACGCGCATCAGATCAAACTGCTCGGCCAGGGTCCTATCTGGGTCTAGTCGGCTGTCCTCTGGCCCGCGGCGGCGGTACCAACTGCCCGTGCCCTGTTGCGGTTGGCCCTCGGCCGGGACAGGGGCTGCGGCGAAGTCATGGCACATGCCGACAATGGCCGCGCCCATCGCTGTGCGCATCTCATCGTTCAGTTCGTGGCCCTGAAAGACCAGATCGCGTTGCATCAGGATATCGCCTGCGTCCACGGCCTCTGTCATGGTGATCATGGTCAGCGGGATGATGTGCCTGCCCTCCAGCACCTGCCAGACCAGCGGCGAGAACCCCCGCCCCTCGGGCAGTGCGCTTGCATGCACGACGATGTTGAAGCGGTTGAGCGCCAGACGCTCGGGCGGGGTGATGCCTGTGCAGCTTAGGTAGAAGGCGATATCGCCCGGTCCCACAAGGGTCTGATCGGCAATATGCACTGCGTCGTGACCTGCTGCGATCAGACCTGCGACCAGCGCATCCGCATGGATGCTGAACCAGCTAGGAGGATCCGCGATCACAGTGATCCGGCGGCGGGTGGGCCAGCTGTTGCCGAGTCTTTTATGAGCCATTTCTTTATCGGGCGGGTCTTTATCGGACATGGGTTGGCACACCCTTCTGGCCCAAGCCCTCTTTTGGACCCGCGCCTTCGTTCTTGTCAGCACACTGCCCGGTCAGACAGTCCAGAACGCGCTCGGCGCCGCGCCCGTCACAGATCGCAGCAGCGGCCGTCTGCATGGCGACAAGGGCGGCCTCGTCACTCCTGAGCACGCTCAGGGCCTCTGAGAGAGCATCCGCATTGCCAAGCTCGATCCGCCGTGCGGCTCCTGCCCCGTCCAAAGCCTGCGCAATACCTGCCTGATTGTCCGCCAAGACGACCATCAGCGCGGGCAGACCCAGGCAGCACCGCTCCCACGAGGTCGAGCCTGCCGCCCCGATGGCAAGATCCGCCCGGGCCATCAGCCCGGCCATGTCGCGGCTGTCCACGACCAGCGTGGCGTATGGCATTGTAGCCACAATGCTGCGGACCTCTTCGAGGAAGGGCGCCTGTCCGCCCATGACCACTGCCACATCGATGCCCGTCAGATCCAGATCCGACAGGACCTGAAGCACCCAGCCAGTGGCATTGACCGGATCCGTGCCGCCCAGCGAGATCAGAAGGTTGTGCAATCCACGGTTTGCGCGCCCTTTGAGAGCCGCCCCGCGCGCTGCCGCGAATTCCGGGCGCAGCAGCGCATAGTCCGTGCCCATGAGGCATTGCGTACCGGGGGCGATGAGATCTGTGTAATCATCTTCAGACGCGCCGCGATTCTGGTTCAAAAGCACCTCTGCCGCATGAGGCCGATCGGTCAGATCGTCGATGGCCATCACGGGCAGCGCCTGCGCATTCTCCCACACGGCATCGAGCCCATAGTGATCGACCAGCACCCAATCGGCACCAGCGGCATGGGCGATGCGGGCTGTCTGGGCCGCATCGTCGGCAGGCGGCAGCTCCTCGTCCAGCATATGACAGGCAAAGCCCCGGTCCTGCAGGGCAGCCGCCATATGACCCTGTAACGCGCGCATGACGAAGATTGCGTCTCCAGTCCGGGCACGGGCCGCCTCTGCCAGCGTCAGGCAACGCATTACATGGCCTACGCCCAACACTTGCGACGCATCCGCCCGGATCGCGAGACGCATCTCAATCGTCTCCAAGCACCGCGAACATGCGTTCGGCGCGGTCCCAATCCTCGGGCGTGTCGATGTCCTGCACCCGGTGGCGCGGGATCACCAGTGCAGCCGAGCCCGGCCCGATCAGCGTCTTGCCCGCCAGCCATGCCTCCCGCCTGCCCCAGTAGAACTGTCCGGCATCGTGGTAGCCTTCTTCCAGATCCTGACTGCGGGTCAGGGCGTGCTCGGGTTGAAACATCTCGACACGGCCATCGCCCCGCAGGCGCACGCCGCGCTGGATGGGGAAGGGAAAGCTTGTGACCGGGAAGGCATAGTCCGCGCCACTTGTGTCCAGCAGATCCCGTGCGGCGGCCAGATCGCCTGCACGCACAAAAGGCGCGGTGGCATAAAGACAGCAGGCCTTGGCCATCTCGCCCCACAGCGCCTCGGCCTCGGTCAGGGCATGGGCGATCACGGGGACGGTGGGCGTGTGGTCATCGGACAGATTGGCCGGGCGCAGGAAGGGCACCTCCGCCCCCTCCGCGCGGGCGATCTCGGCGATCTCGGCATCATCCGTCGAGACAATCACGCGGGTGAACGCACCAGAGGCCAGAGCCGCGGCAATCGACCAGGCGATCATCGGGCGTCCGGCAAAGGGGCGGACATTCTTGCGCGGGATGCGTTTGGACCCGCCACGTGCGGGGATGATGCAAAGGCTCATGACGCCAGATGCGTGTGCAGGACCTCGATGACGCGGTCTTGCTGTGCATCCTTCATGATGGCGAACAGAGGCAGGCTGATGGCGCGGGCGTAATAGGCCTCGGCTGCGGGGAAGTCGCCATCCTTGAAGCCGCGCGCCCGGTAATAGGGCTGGGTGTGCACGGGGATGTAGTGGAGGTTCACCCCGATGCCGTCCGCCCGCAGCGCCTCGAACAGGGCGCGGTGGCCAAGGGGAGCCTCCTCCAGCCGCAATTGCACCACGTAGAGATGCCAGGAGGACGCCGTGTCCGGCAGTTGCCAGGGCAGGTCCAGCGGCAGATCGCCAAGCGCGCCGTCATAGCGGGCAGCCTTCGCTGCACGGGCCGTCACGTATTCCTCCAGCCGGTGCATCTGGGTGACGCCAAGCGCAGCCTGCATCTCGGTCATGCGGTAGTTATAGCCAAGGTCGATCTGCTGGTAATACCAGGGCCCGTCGCTGTCATGGGTCATCAGATCCGCATCGCGGGTCACGCCGTGGCTGCGCAGGTAGCCCATGCTGCGGGCAAGACTGGCGTCCTGGGTGACGGCCATGCCGCCCTCGGCGGTGGTGACGATCTTGACCGGGTGAAAACTGAATACGGTGATATCGGCATGGGCGCCGGAGCCCACAGGGCGGCCCTGATAGCTGGCCCCGATGGCATGGCTGGCATCTTCGAGGATCTTGAAGCCATAGCGGTCGGCCAGCGCCCGGATCACAGCCATATCGCAGGACTGTCCGCACATCGCCACAGGAACGACCACTTTGGGCAGACGGCCCTGGGCCTGGGCTGCCTCCAGCTTGGTGGCCAGCGCGTCCGGGCACATGTTGAAGGTGCGCGGGTCGATATCGACAAAGTCGACCCCTGCCCCGCAGTAAAGCGCGCAATTGGCCGAGGCGACAAAGGTATTGGGCGAGGTCCAGAGCCAGTCGCCCGGGCCAAGCCCCAGTGCGAGACAGGCGATGTGCAGGGCCGAAGTGGCCGAGTTCATGGCGACCGCGTGGGCAGCACCGGTATGCGCAGCAACAGCCGCTTCGAAGTCGGGCACGCGGGGGCCCTGGGTCAGGAAGTCTGATCCCAGCACTTCCAGCACGGCGTCGATATCCTCCTGACGGATATCCTGGCGGCCATAGGGGATCATCCGGGGCATGCCTTGCCACGCGGGCAACAAGCGATCTGGCGTGAAGCAGTCATGGCGGCCAAAATCCTAGTTCCCGTAGTATTTGTTGCCATGGACGCCGTATTCCTCGCCATACCGGCGCATGCCCTTGGTATCGATCTGGCTGAGGACCATGCCGGTGACCTTGGTATCCACGGTGTCGAAGGCGTGCAGACCCTGCTCGACCTGAGCGCGCGGAGTATGATCCCAGTGCACCACATAAAGCACCGCATCCGCATGGGGCGCGATCACACGCGCATCGGGAACGACCAGCACTGGCGGTGTGTCGATCAGGATCACGTCATAGGCATCCCGGACCTTGACCATGAACTGGACAAAACTGTCCGAGGAGAAGAAATCTGCGGCATTGATCGCGGTTTTCTCACCGATCAGGATATCGACGCCCAGCTGTTCGGAATGCCAGACGACATCCTCCAGTTTGGCATCGCCCGCGACGGCGCTGAGCAGGCCCTTCTTGCCGCTGATATCGAAATACTCGGCGAAAGTCCGTCTGCGGATATCGCCTTCGATCACCAGCACCTTGCGGCCGAGGCCTGCGAGGTTCTGCGACAGGGCCAGCGTCTGGGTCGTCTTGCCCTCGCCTGGCACCGAGGAGGTAAGCATGATCACCTTGGGCGGCTTGTCGACCTTGGAGAGCAGAATCGAGGTGCGCAGGTTACGCACGGCCTCGACCAATGCCGAGGTTGGTTTGGAGACGATGTAATCCAGCACCTTGCGCCGGCGCGCATTGGGCGCACGCGGGATCTGGCCGATGACCGTGACACCGGTGGCAGCCTCCAGATCGGCTGCATTGCGAAAGCCCGTGTGGCGCATCTCGCGCAGCAGCACCAGCGCGCTGCCCAGTACCAGCCCGCCAATCATCGAAAGCGCCAGGATCACGCTCTTGCGCGGCTTGGAGGGCAATTCCGGGACAACGGCAAAGGACAGGATCCGCGCGTCGGGCTGGTGAATGCCCTCCTGCACCGAGGTCTCTTTCAGACGCCCGAGGAAATATTCGTAGATCAGTCCGCTGGCCGCAGCCTCGCGCTCGAGCTGTTGCAGGACCACCAGGTCGGCGGATTGCGCGTTGACCTTGGCTTCGATGTCCTCGACCGAGGACCTGAGTGCCGCCTCCTGAGCACTCTCGCGATCGCGTGCGATCCGGGCCCGGGTCAGAAGCTCGGCAAAGCGCGCATCGAAGGCCGCACGTGCGCCTTGGTCGTTGATGGCCCGATTGGCCGCCGCAGTCAGCGTGGCGTCATTGGCTGCCGCTGCCATGGCCAGGACATTATCGCTGGCCTGGGCAGCTTCCATGGCGGCAATCTGCGAGATGTGCTCGGCAAGGTCCTGTTCGGAGTTCGCCAGCCGCGCGCGGATATCTTTCAGCTGACGGTTCAGCAGGGCCAGCGCCTCGGGCCCGATCAGAGCGATCGAGCTGTTATAGTCCTTGGCGGCAGTCTCGGCCGTTTCCAGTTCCGCCTTCAACTCGGCCACCCGGTCGGTCAGCCAGTTTGTCGCCTTCTCGGTCGCCTCGAGTTTCGTGGTCAACTGATCCTCGATGTAGAACCGGGATAATGTGTCCGCGATCATCGCAGCTTTTGCCGGTTGCTCGGTGACGGCCGAGATCTTGAACACGTAGGAATTGCGGATATTCCGAATCGCAACAATGTCCAGCACTTCGCTGATTGCCCGGTCGCGCAGCGTGGTCTCGGTTGGCTCGGTTCGCGGTGGCCGCAACCCGACCCGGCGCAGGATGGCACCCAGCGACCAGGGGTTCTCAGGCTGCAGATGCGTGTTGAATTCAGGGTCCGACATCAAGTCCAGCGCATCGATGACCTTGCCGATCAGGATGCGTGCGCGCAGCACTTCGACTTCGGTGTTGATAGTGGCCTGATCCGCGCTGAGACCAGAGACGACGCTTTGGAAATCCACCACCTGATTGTCGCGGCTTTCAAGCGCCACCGTTGTGGTAGAGGTGTAAAGCGGCACCGCCACGCGAAACGCGTAATACCCGCCCAGTAGAAGAGCCACTGTCATGAACAACAGGATCCACAACTTGCCACGCCAGAGCGTGCCCGCAAGCTGCAAGAAATTCAGCGTTTCACGCCCCCTGAGGAGGTTGAGAGCCTTAATGGCAGGAATATTTTCTTTGCGCATGACGAAATATGCTTTCTCTGACGGGTTTTACCGTCACTTCGGGTTGCATGCCGTGGCAATCGCAACGCTATAGAAGAATTCATCCTCGCGGGAAAGGGGTTGTCTCTGCGCCAAAAACATCTGCTGTGCGGGCACATAGTCCGGAAAGGCAAAGGGCTGTCTTGGAGCTACGCACGGCTGTCAGTCTCCGCCATTGCCGCCCTGCCCCTGATTGATGAGCACAACCACCGTGGGCGGCCCACTGCTGAACATTCAGGCAAGCGTGCAGGTGTGGTGAAGTAAATAGCCGTTCGATGAAGAACAAACTGTCTGTAATATGCTTCTTCAGAGCTTTCCTGTCGGGTGTCTCGCCTCGTGCTTCGGTCTCGGCAATCATTCTGTTCAGGGTGTCCAGCCCGGCTGACCCAGAGAAAATCTCATTTGTTTGATCTGCGGAAAGTATTGATGAGATGCCTTTATCAAAGTCTGCTCTCAGGGCGCCTTTATGCAGGGGTTCTTTGGACGTTCTCGCTTTATCCACACACATTTCAAAGCAGTCCTGGGCCCCTTCGACTGTGAATGTGGTATTGCGGCTTGATGGCTTGACCCATCCTGAATTCCAGAGCGAGGTGCAACACCCCTCGACCGGTGTGATACCGGTTGGTTGCTTAGAGCCCGATTCAAAAGTTCATAAGACATGGCAGTAGGTTGCGAGGCGTCGGGTCATGAGCTTGATGCTTGTGATGTAGCCCCACGCGGTGGAGCTTTCGGTGGACTTCTCCCAGTCCTTTGCCAATCGGCGGGCACG
>JBGCFK010000320.1:0-9001 GCA_045106875.1 Paracoccaceae bacterium
CCTGGTCAACCTGGCGCAATGGGTTTGGGAGGAGTTCGGCGTCAGCATCAGTCGCCAGACGCTGGGGCGAGAGCTCCGCGCCATGGGGTTCCGTCGCCTCTCAGCCCGTCCGCAACACTATGGGCAAGACCCGGATGCCCAGGAGGCATTCAAAAACACTTTGCCGATATGGTCACCGCCATCCGCACCCGGAACGGCTGGCCACCGGTAGAGATCTGGTTCCCGGATGAAGCACGGGTGGGCCAGAAGAACAAGCTCACCCGACACGCCGCTCAGCAGATGATCCTACCACTGCTTGATCTGGTTCGGGTGCAAATCGAACTGGGTTGCCAACTCGCTCATCGTTCTGTCACCCTTTAAAGTCGCCAATGCGACCTTCGCTTTGAAAGCAGGGCTCTGGTTCCGCCTGGATCGTCTTGTCATCTTCGCTCCTTCGTCCCGACAAAGCTGCCGGATTGGGAGCACAAAATCCACCTAACTCACTTGTTCAGATTCGTCGGGCCACCTCTACGGGACTGTGAAACTGTCCCACGCGCCTCAAGACTCAAACTGACTTGCGGTAGCTACACAAAGTCCCGCATGGCTTCAGTGGCAAGGCGGTGGCTTGCATCCTCGATGCGGGTTTCAATCTCCGGCAAGACCGAAGCCAAGTCACGTCCCGGTGCAATTTCGCCGATGATCTCCATCACAGCAGTGCCCGGGCTTCTGCGCAAGCCAGTGCGCGGCCAGTACCAGCCGGTGTTCACAGCGACCAGTACCACCGGCAGGTCCAGCGCCTCATAGAGCCGCGCGACCCCTGCCTTGTACGGACGTTCCTCGCCCGGTCGGACACGCGTCCCCTGCGGAAAGATGATAACCTGCCCACCATCCGTGCCGCGCTTCTGGATCCATCGCACCATGGAACGGAGCGCCTCTCCCCGCCTTGAGCGGTCAATGGGAATACAACCCAGCCTCCATGCATAGAGCCCCAGCACAGGCGTATAAAGAATCGAACGTTTCATCACGAAACGCGGCGAAGGCATCCAGAGCATTGTCATCATGACGTCCAGAAACGACTGATGCTTCGCAGCGACGATGCAGGGGCCTTGGGGCAGCTCTCCACGCAGCTCACATCTTGTTCCGCACATCATGCGCAACATGGCGAAGGCAATTTTCACAAACGTCTTCATGGTCCAGGTCGTCCAGCCGCGCGAGAATGCCGAGGGCAGGAAGAAAAGGGCGCCCCAAACAACCATCAGCAAATAGAACAGAAAAACGAACACCGCGGCCTGGATGGCCGCAAGAATCGAGGCATTTCCGGCAGGCGGTGCAATCATATTACGGCATGGCTCTGAGTGTGAGTCGGACAGCCGCGCGTGCAGCCGCCCAGGTGACCAGTACCGACAGAAGCGGCACGCCGATCAGCATGATAGCCCATTGAAGGATCGAGGGGCTGAGCGCCAACGCGAGCGCCGGATCGCGGGCATCAACATCCGGCAGCAGAAAGATTGCGAGCGTACCGACTACGGCACCGGCCCCCGCGCCTGCCGCTGCCCGAGCCATCAGGCGGCGTACGAAGGCGCGTTCAATGAACTGGTCCTCACCGCCAACCAGCCGGACGGTCTCGACCACATGTCTGTTCGCGACCAATGTTGCACGAGCGGCAAAAGCCACGATCGCACCCACCGTCAGCAAAACGAGGATACTCGCTGCAATGGCCATGGTCTCCAGGGCCTCTGCCGCCGCGGCAAGTGGCGCGCGCCACGCAGCATGGTCGTCATAGACAACGCCGGAAACCGTCAAGTCCAAGCGAGCTTGCAGCGCATCTGCATCAGGCCCCGCCCCGATCAACCGCACATCGATCATCTGAGGAGCTGGCAAACCTTCCAGTCCGGCACCATCTCCAAGCCATGGCTCGAGCAACGCTATCTGCTCAGTATCCGACAGGACGCGAACGCGGGAAATCCCTGGCGTCGTCCGCAGGACTTCCAGGACTGCCTTCAATCTTGCGTCCGCATCGCCGTCCCGTGTCGACAAACGCACGGTTGCAACGCCAGAGAGATCAGCACGCCATTGCTCTGCAACTGCGTCAGCAGCAAAGGACGCAGCTAACGTCAAAACTGCAAGGAACGCCATAACACCTGCACAGAACGTCGTCAGCGGAGCCGTCCAGCCAGAACGTGGCAATACCTGAGGGCCTTTGCCCGAGCGCAGAAGTCGCGGCTTGTTCTCGCCGTTGACGCCAGTCATATAGCCGCCGCTCCTTGCGCGAGGTGCCCGTCCGCCAGCCGCAGTATACGCGCCTCGACCTGCCCCTTGGAGGCCCGAATCAAGGACAGGTCATGTGTGGCGATGACCACGGTCTTGCCGAGACGGTTCAGTTCGATCAGCAGCCTCAGGATACGGGCGCCCATCTCGGGATCGATATTGCCCGTGGGTTCGTCCGCCAGAATCAGGTCTGGCGAGTTGATGACTGCGCGCGCGATCGCCGCACGCTGCTTCTCGCCCGCCGACAGGTGCGGCGGGAAGGCATCGGCCCGACTTTCCAAGCCTACCCAGCGGATCAACTCCATCACATCCTGTTCGTGCTCCACCACCGGATTGCCCGTCACGCGCAGCGGCAAGGCAATGTTCTCTGCCACATTGAGATGATTCAGCAGCCGAAAGTCCTGAAAAACGACGCCGACGCGGCGACGCAGTTTGGACAGTGCGGCCCGGCTCGCCTGAGCCGGATTCTCGCCAAACAATGACAGATCCCCACGTTTCGGGAGATGTTCGAAGTAGAGAAGTTTCATCAAAGTTGTCTTGCCCGCACCAGATGGGCCAGTCAAAAACTGGAAGGATCCAGGCGCAAGTTCCGCTGAGACTGAACTCAACGTTTCGCGTTCGCCATATCCGAACGATACATTATCCAACAGTATCAAGCGACTACCCCAACCGCAGAACCGGGCCAAGCCCAAGAGTGCCAACATTGCAGACGACAGTTCAGCCAGCAAGTGCGCACCGCTTGGCGCGCGGCAATTCCCACGCTATAGATGCAATCTGGGGTAATTACGGCTAGAAATGGGTGTTACCGGCATGGAACTGATCTGTCCGTCTTGCGAGGCGAGATACCAGCTTCCCGATGGGGCTATCGGCGAAAAGGGACGTCAAGTCTCGTGCATGAGCTGCGGCAATGGCTGGCACGCCTATCCGCCACTCGTTCTGGGGGCTATGGAGCGCTCTGCGCCTTCAACCGCCAGCGTCGGGATACCTTTTGGAGCAGCCAGCGGTGGACGCCCAACAGCAGCCCAGATGGCGCCGGCAACGGGACATCAGCCTAGTGTCGAAGATGAAGTTGCAACCAGCAGCGGCATTCCGGACAAGCCAAGTGCCTCACGTACCGAACAACTTGCAGAGATCCGTGAGATGCTGGCCGAAGTACAGTCGGAGGATCAGGACGCTTCATCAACGCCCGAACGTGCCGATGCGCTCGCCGGACTAAGTGCAGTTAGTGACCCGCAAGGATTGCGTGCGGCCGCACTCGCTGATGCCAAAGCGGCTGAAGCAGATGTCGCCGACACTCCGACACTTGGGCGCGACCCGGCCGATGATCTTGAAGCCCGGTTCGACAGAAAGTCCGAGAAGACCAGCAAACCCAAGGAAGTGGACGTAAAGTCGATCCGTAAGCGTCACGACCGTAGAGAGCGCACCCGCAAGCGCGCCAAGGCGCCCGGGACAGGCGCTTTCCTGACAGGTTTCCTGCTGGTTGTGATCGTTGTAGCAGTCCTGATCGGCCTCTACGTGTTGCATCCGGCGATTATAAACAAGATGCCGGGCACCGAACAGGCGCTGACAGAGTATGTAGCGACGGTCGACAGTTTTCGCGTCACGATAGCCGAGACCTTCGATCGGGCCAAGAATATGGTTACTGGCGGATAGCGCGCCACTTGTGGTGCTTCGAATGAGACGGAGTCGAGACCAAGGGTCTGTCACTTGGTCCTTCCATCACGCCGTCACCCTTGAGGCTGGCGCCCGGTTCAGCCGTAATTGCCTTTCACGCGTGCCTTCTCAGGATCAAAATGTGGAAATGCAGAGACTGTCGCCTTCAGGCGTTTCTGCTGACCATCCAATTGTCCTATCTCGATTGCAGTCCCGGGATCTGCGTGCGTAACATCCACCCGCGCCAACGCGATTGTTTTGCCAAGAAACGGCGATTTCATCGCCGAGGTGACCTCACCGACCTGCGCTTTGCCAATCCTGAGACAGTCGCCGTTCGACGGTACGACACCGCCCTCGATGTCCAGACCCACCAGCTTTTTTTGCGGATGCGCCTTGCGCTGCTCCAACGCAGCACGACCGATGAAATCATCTTCCTGCGTCTTCAACGGCACCGTGAAGCCGATCCCCGCTTCAAAAGGATCAGTCTGATCCGAGAACTCGTAGTTCGCGAAAATCAGCCCCGCCTCGATGCGCAACATGTCCAGCGCAGCAAGCCCCAATGGGACCATCCCCAAAGGTTCCCCGACAGCCCAGATCGCGTCAAACACTGTCTCGGCATCCTTCGGATGACAGAACACCTCATAACCCAATTCGCCCGAGTACCCCGTCCGCGAGATCACTACAGGGGTCCCATCAAAGTCGCCAACACGGGCAACTGCAAACCGGAACCAGCCCAGTTCCTCGACGGTGGGCTGCGTCGGTCCGGTCCAGAAGACCTTTGCCAGAATATCCCGCGACACGGGCCCTTGTACTGCCACGTTGCACAACTGGTCCGTCGAACTCCGCACCCAAGCGTTCAGCCCTTGCTTCTCCGCCTGTTCGCGCAACCAAAGCCCTGAGACATCATTGCCCCCAATCCAGCGAAAATTTGCCTCGCCCAACCGGAAGACCGTTCCATCATCGATCATCCCGCCATGCTCGTAGCACATGGCCGTGTAGACCACCTGCCCCACGGCCAGTTTCTTCATGTTCCGCGTGACGCAAAGCTGCATCAGCGCCTCGGCATCCGGGCCGGTCACCTCGTATTTGCGCAGAGGCGACAGGTCCATGATCGCAACCTTCTCGCGGCACGCCCAATATTCTGCAATCGCGCCGTGGCTGTGCATCTGATTTGCCAACCAATAGCCATTGTATTCGACAAAATCGCGGGTATGCCGGGCAAAACAGGCATGAAAGCCGGTTTCCTTAGTTGCTTCCACGGGATCCTCCGGGGTCTTGCGCCAGCCGATCGAGCGGCGGAAATCTTCCTCCGCGCGGTAGGTGCGCACCTGAATGTCAGTCGGGTTCCAGCCATTGGCCGGGTCGATATCACAGGGACAGGCGGTCGAGACGCAGACCAGATCCGTCAGCGCCCGCAACATCACATAGTCGCCGGGACGGCTCCAGGGATCGTCCATGCCGATCGCATTGGCGTCATCCAGCATGGTATTGAAGAAGAAGTTGATCGCAGGCCAGCCACCGCGCGGTTTGACACCGTGCAGCGCCAGATCCCGGTTCATGTTCTCCGAACAGTTGGCGTGCCCCGGATATCCCAGGTCGTCGTAATACCGTGCAGTGCAAGCCAATCCGAAGGTGTCATGACGCCCGCAAGTATCCTGCACAATCTCGACCAGCGGTTCCTGGTCAACGGACCAGTACTTGGAGAAAATACCGGGCGCCGGATATAGCGACCCCATCAAGCTGCGCGTGGTTGTGGGGTCGATCTCTCGCTCCAGCCCCTTGTCCAGTGCGCGAGCTGAAAACGCCTGAAAGTCCGAGCATTCGCGCCCTTGCACATCGAGGATCTGGATGAAGCTGCCTTTGGAGACTTTGAAGGCCTTTGCATCACCAGGTTGGATGTTGAGGTCTTCAATCGGGTTGGCCAGCGGATCTGGCGGCACCATCCCTCCCTTGGCAAGCCCCGGATCTGCACGACGGATGTAGATCACCACTTCGGTTGGCGCGTTCTGCGCTTCGGGTGCCATGGGGCCGCCGGGCGCGCAGACGATCAACAAGCCATCGGAGGTTGCGTGGAAAGTCTCCATATCTCCGGGGCGTGACGCACCATCGAACACCCGAGCAGCGTCTGCACGGCCGATATCAAATCCAGCCACTTCCAAGGCCCGCAATACGCGCGCACCCGTTTGGTCACCAGACAATGCGGCTTTGATCCCGACTGGGGGCAGTCCACCGACCAATCCGATCATGCCTGCATCCGAGCGACCATCGGGAGCGAAGAAGACCAGTTCGATAGGTTGCAGACCTTCGCGATCCAGCACAGTGATTTCATCACCCAGGCTGATCTGTACCGCGCGGGAGCCACCACCGGGCACAGGATGACGCTCGACCCCATGCGGCAGGATTGGCAACCCCGGCGTGACGATCCCTCGACGCTCGTAGGGGATCTCGAACACCGGCCTCACACCCATCCGATGTCTCCACCCAAAGGCACCATCTGCCGTCGGTCACAGAACGCGGCCATCTGACGGCGAACCGGGCAGCCGAGCTTAGCGAGGCGTCCCAATAGGGACATGGCCGCTTCTCCCTCCTGCTTAGCCACCCGTTTGCAGGTAACTCTCAAGACTGTCATCGAGCGCATCCTTCCAAGGCGTATGGTGCGCGGGCGCTTTTGTCCCGGTCATAGGGCTGACATAGCCATTGTCCCGAAACGTCATGATATTCTTCTTCTTGTGCTTCTTCCACTCGTAGAACGCTTGATTGGCGGCCTCGATGTCGAAGCTTGGGTAATCCGTCTCGGCGATCAACTCACCAGTATAGGCACCTTGATAGGCGATACAGCCATAGTCGTCCTCAATCGCGTCCTCGGCATCCTCGCGCGTTTTGACATCAGCCAGCATTGCAGCCTTGTCAGGGATCGGCAGCTTGCCGAGGATCGCATCGCGAACCCACCAGGCCTGCGCATCGAACATGTTGAAGGTGTACCACTGATCCTGCATGCCTAGATAGAACAGTGCGGGATTGTGCACATAGGCCACGCCCTTGTAGAGGTCCGCCGAGGCCAGCCGGTTCGCGGTCTTCAGCCTCAGATCGTCAGGCATGAACGGGAAGTGGTGTAGATAGCCCGTGCACAGGATCACCGCGTCTACGTTCTTGGTGGTCCCATCCTTGAAGTGCGCCGTGTTGCCGTCGACCTTGATCAGCGCGGGGACTTCCTGCCAGTTATCCGGCCAGTCATAGCCCATGGGTGCGGTCCGGTGTGCGACCGTGATCGACTTGGCGCCATACTTCCAGCATTGCGAGCCGATATCCTCGGCCGAGTAGGAAGTACCCAGGATCAGGATATCCTTGCCTGCAAACTCCATGGCATCGCGGAAGTCGTGCGCGTGCAGCACCCTGCCCTTGAAGGTGTCAAATCCTGGATAGTAGGGCACATTTGGCGTCGAGAAGTGCCCCGTCGCCACGATCACGTTGTCGAACTCTTCCGAATAGGTGTGGCGCTTGGTCAGATCCTCGACGGTGACGGTGAACTTGCCGGTGCCCGCATCGTGCGAGACGTTCCGGCACACGGTCGAGAAGCGGATCTTGTCGCGCACACCTGCCTTCTTCACGCGCCCTTCGATATAGTCGAACAATACTGCCCTAGGAGGATAGGAGGCGATTGGTTTGCCGAAATGCTCCTCGAAACTGTAGTCGGCAAACTCCAGCCCTTCCTTTGGCCCGTTCGACCAGAGGTAGCGGTACATGGATCCGTGGACAGGCTCGCCGTATTCATCGACGCCGGTCCGCCAGGTGTATTTCCAGAGCCCGCCCCAATCGTCCTGCTTTTCGAAGCACACAACCTCGGGCACGCCCTCGCCCTTGGCTTCAGCCGACTGAAAGGCCCTCAATTGCGCCAGCCCGGAAGGACCGGCCCCAATGATTGCTACCCGTTTGGTCATGCTTTCCCTCCGTCCCTCGTTTGTCTCATTTTATGCTAAGGTGCTGGCTCGGCAGAGCAAGCCGCCCAGTTCGGCTCGAAGCCAAGGATCACCGTTGTCTCGGGCAATCCCGGATTGAACATCCGATTGTGCCAATAGGTTGATTGCCAGAGCGGGTTTTTCGCTGTCAGTTTCCAGACTTTGCAGACGAGATTAAAGCGCTGACCGAACGCGTCAAAGCCAAGCGTCGCTGTCTCGGCCCGCCGAATAGCCCGCGCGCCTTCGCTTTCGGGCGGGAAGGTGGCGGTCAGGATATCCGAGAATTCAGCGCCCTTCTGGTAGTAGAATTCCGAGAAGAACTTGAGCGCGCCTTCGCGGATCTGCGCAGGATCCTGTGTCTTCGTCGCGATATGGCGCATCTCGGGCGTCTTCGAGTGTGCGGGCGCCTTGGACATGACGGTGATGATATGGCCCAGAGGCGCGTCACTGCCAGCCAGCGTTACCGCAGGCATGATCCCATCCGAGGGCCTTCCGGCATCGTCGCGCATCATTATCTGACGAACCCTGCACTGCCAGCGTAGGAATGCGTCACGGAGCGGATTTGGCTCCGGGCGCATACCAAGCAATTTGGCAGTGACGGGATCCATGGCAACCTGCATGTCTACTCCGCCGCGAGCGACGTAGCCGAGCCGCCGTTGGCGCTCTGATAAGGACGGTCATGTGAAAGACTCGGGATCTTGGCCCGAGCTGTCGCCACGTCATCCAGATCGATGCGCGCCATGACCACACCCGGTTTTTCGCCGCCATCCGCCAGAACATTGCCCATGGGGTCGATGATCAACGAATGGCCATAGGCCTCGCCGCCACCGGGGACCGCGCCTTGGGCACAGGGCGCTATGACGAATGCCCCGTTCTCGATGGCCCGCGCACGGTTCAGGATATGCCAGTGCATCTCGCCCGTCGCCTTGGTGAAGGCCGCGGGCACCGCCAACATCTCGGCGCCTGCCTGCGAAAGATCGCGGTACAGGTGCGGAAAGCGCACGTCGTAGCAGATCGTGTGACCGAGCATCCCCCACGGCGTTTCATGCAAGGCCGCGCTGTCGCCCGGCGAGACCATGGCGCTTTCCTCATAGACCTGAGTGGCCGAAAGCTGGATATCGAACATGTGTATCTTGTCGTACCGC
>JBGCFK010000321.1:0-33783 GCA_045106875.1 Paracoccaceae bacterium
ACGGCCCCGTCATCCCCAACCGAAACCCGCAAACCCAACGCCATCGCTCGAGTGCCTGCGACGCGATCAACCGTGCTTGCACGTCACGCGGCACAGAGCTCCGCTATTGCGAGCTCCGGCTCATGAATAATTGCGGCTAAGGCAAACGTGCGACACACAGCCGGTTCAAGGTAATCGCAGATCCGCAGTTCGAAAATGCGGTCGATCCCGCCGGATCCAAGGGGCAAAGCGACACCGCTGGCACAGTGCCGTCTGGCATCACCTTCGGCAGGTGATGCGCCCGGAGTGACCCCGGGCGCAATGGCTTCCTAGTCGAACAATGACGAGTTCACTGCATGCAACATCTTGCCGACAGTGTTCCAGCTGGTCTCGGGCGTCCAGTTGCGGTTCGCGCCGAGATAGCTGTGCTCGTCAAGCTCCAGCAATCCGATCAGGACCTCGGCGACGATACGCGCCCCGACTGGGCCAAGACCTTCGCCCTTGTCGAACTTGCCCGGCTCGGTCTCGCGGCCAATGACTTCGCCTTCCGCAAGCAGGTAGAGCCAAAGTGGCGCCCCCTCGGTGATCTCGTCCTTCGACAGATGCGCGATCTTCTTCATCACCTTGGCGATCTCGTCCGCAGGGCGGCCCATCTTCTCGGCAATCTTGTCGCCGCCGGGCAGCAGGAACGAGTTGCCCCGCAGCAGATTGCGCGTGGCAAGCGAGTTCTCGCCGCTCGTTATGAACGGCAGCGCCAGAAGCTCGGTTGCCATCAGCGTGTCGAGGGTCTCGGCCAGCTGGGTTCCCGACTTCTTGGGCACAAAGAAGATTTCGCGCATGTCGACAACCGCGTCCTTCGAGGGCAGCGGGGAGAAGCCATTGCCAAGCTCTTTCGAGAACAGCTCGTGGCTCTTGGCCTTGGACTGGACCTGGATATGCATCGGCGCCATCGAGTGGCCAAACCTGTAGGCGGCCACGGCGAACTCGATCGGGATATGCGGCACCAGAGGGCAATAGAACTGCCGCCCGGAAGCCAGGATGTCCTTCACCACCGCTTCGCCGCACATGTCCACGAGGAAGTCGTTCACAACGCCCCATTGGTAATGCCACGTCGTGATCCGCCGGGCTTCCACGAACAGGTCATGGCCCTTGAGATCGCGCTTCGGCTTTTCCTGAGCCGCATCCGTGCGCAGGGTTTCGGCCACATGATTGTGAAAGTTGATCATGCCAAGCAGGATCTGGCTGACAATCCGGTTCTCGTGATTGCGCGGATCGCCAATGATGGCAGTGCCCTGCGGATTGCGCAGAAGATCGTGCTTGTGAACGCCCGCACCCTTCTGATCCGCGCCGGTGAGCAGGCGAACACCTGCCATTGGACCCGGCGCCTGATCGTAGAGAAACGGATGTGCCTCGGGGCCAGAACCATAGACGCAGTCAAGATCCAGCGTCGGCGTGCGCACGTTCTCGATCTGGGATGGATCGTTGACGCGGGAAAAGCTGGAGCTGACATCCAGCGTGATGTCGTGATCGACGAACTGACCGAAGAACACGTGACCCACGGGCACGGTTTTGGTACGCTTGGGCTTGCCCTTGTCATCCATCGGGCCGCCAGCCTTGCCGACCGCTTTCAGTACATCAGCAGGAACATAGGATGGTGGCAGGTGGAACATGCGCCCAAACCGATCCTCCTGCTGAGGCTCGTGCCCGGCCTTGCAGTGCGCAGCCATACCGTCAAGTTCTTTCATTCCATGATGTTGGGTCACTATTTGTCTCCTTGCAAAGTTGTCGCCCCGGCGGCCCTGACCGCTGAGATGTGCAAATAGCAACACGCAACTCAGGCGCGTACTGTGACGCCTGTTACAACTTCTGTGGCAGGGCAGGCGAAATTGGAACGCTCTTTTAACAAAATGCAGACATGGTGTCTGGCGAGTCCGAAGGCTTGGCTGCTTCGCCATGCAATTAAATTGATGGGACCGACACATGTCCATGCGCCATGACTACAGCGAAACCCGCGCGCGATTGTTGAGCGCGCTTGACAAGCTTGACCGGACCCGACGTGCAGTGGGTCATACGCATTTGCCGCCCAGTGGCGCGCCGGGGGAAATCATTGCCCGGATCGACGATCTCGACGCATTGCTGCAGGAAACGTCTGCTGAGTTTCAGGCTGCACGCCACGCCTGCAATCAGGCTGGTCGCCGCGGGCTGCACGTGGTTGGATCATAGGATCCGGACACGGGCCTAAAGGGCGATAACCGCCATCGTCAGCCGCGCGATGCAGGTGGCGCGGCCTTTGTCATCGGTCAAGTCGATACTCCAGACCTGACTGCGGCGCCCGCGATGAACGGGGCGTGCAATACCGTTGACCCACCCTTCACTGACAGGCCGCAGGTGGTTTGCGTTGACCTCCTGACCAAAGGCGCGGTGTGTTTCGGGGTTCACGGACCATGCAGCGCCGCAACTGCCGAGCGTTTCAGCCAGCACGACCGAGGCTCCGCCGTGAATGATGCCATACGGCTGAAAGTTCCGCGCCTCTGCCGGCATCCGGCCCCGAATAAAATCCGGCCCGACCTCGACGAACTCGATGCCCATATGATCAGTCAGTGTCCCTACATGCGCTGTACGCAGGGTGTCGAGGTTCATATCGCCAAACCAAATCGGCTTCACAGCTTCTTGCATGTCGAAATCCTTCGCCGCCGGTATCGCCTTTAGTTGGCCATTGGTCTCGCCAACTAGCGCAGATTCAAAGCCCGCCAGTGCGGACGCATCGACGCAGCCGCGTGTGACTGGTGGACTGTCCGTTGAGAACATGGCGACCCCTGACTGCCATGATGACGTGAGCGGCGGCGGGTGGCTTACCAACATTCTGCCCGTGGACCCGGGCTTTGGCTTCTGCTAATCGCGCCTCATGCTGACCATTCGCGAACTCGGATTTTCCATGGCGGGCGCACCGCTGTTCCAAGGGGCCTCTGCGCAGATCCCTGCAGGCGCTCATCTTGGGCTTGTCGGGCGCAACGGCACCGGCAAGACCACGCTCTTTCGGTTGATTCTCGGCGAGTTGATGCCAGACGCCGGTGATATCTCTTTGCCACCACGCGCACGGCTCGGGACGGTCGCGCAGGAGGCTCCGGGCGATGACCGCACGCTGGTCGAGACTGTTCTGGCAGCCGACACCGAACGGGCCTCGCTGCTGGCCGAAGCAGAGATCGCCACCGACCCGTCGCGCATCGCGGATATCCAGACGCGCCTGACAGATATCGACGCGCATTCCGCCGAGGCACGGGCGGCGACCATTCTCGCAGGCCTTGGCTTTGACCACGCCGCACAGATCCGGCCCAGCCACGAATTTTCGGGTGGCTGGCGCATGCGGGTGGCCCTCGCAGCGGTGCTCTTTTCAGCGCCCGATCTGCTGCTGCTGGATGAGCCGACCAACTATCTGGATCTGGAAGGTACAGTCTGGCTTGAAACCTATCTCGCGCGCTATCCCTATACCGCGCTGGTCATTTCCCACGATCGTGGTCTTCTGAACCGCGCCGTGAACGGCATCCTGCACCTGACCGACCGCAAGCTGACGACCTATTCCGGAGGTTACGACACATTCGACAGGGTGCGGCGTGAGAAGCTGCTGCTTGCGTCTGCCGCCGCCAAGAAGCAGGAACTGCAGCGCGCGCACTTGCAGAGCTTTGTCGACCGCTTCCGCTACAAGGCTTCCAAAGCGCGTCAGGCGCAATCCCGGCTGAAGATGCTGGAGCGCATGGAACCCATCGCTGCCCATATGGAAGGTGCGGTCAGCCCGATAAACTTCCCCGATCCGAACGAACTTGCGCCACCCTTGATGACCTTCGAGGGAGCAGAAGGCGGATATGATGGACGTCCCGTCCTCTCGCGGTTGAACCTGCGCATCGATCAGGACGACCGGATTGCTTTGCTCGGCGCCAATGGGCAGGGAAAGTCGACACTGGCCAAACTGATCGCCGGGCGGCTTGCGCCGATGTCGGGCGCGCGCAAGGGCTCGGGCAAGCTGAAAATCGGCTACTTCGCCCAGCACCAGACCGATGAGCTTGTCCCGAACGAGACCCCAATCGACCATATCCGCCGCGAACGCCCCGATACGCCGCACGCAAAGCTGCGCGCCATGCTGGCCGCTGGCGGCACCGGGACCGAGCAGGCACAGACGCCCGTCAAGAACCTTTCCGGCGGACAGAAGGCGCGGCTGTTGATGACCCTTTGCGCGTTGGATGCGCCGCACATGATCATCCTCGACGAGCCGACAAACCATCTGGATATCGAAAGCCGCGATGCTCTGGTCGAGGGCCTCAACGCCTATCAGGGCGCGGTCATCCTGATCACGCACGACACATGGCTGATCGAACTGGTTGCCGATCGGCTGTGGCTGGTCAAGGACGGCGCCGTGACACCTTATGAAGGCGATATGGAAAGCTATCGCGCGTTGCTGCTGGGCACCGAGGGACGCCCGACACGGCAGGAGAAAGCGGACAGGCCCAAGGCAAAGCCAAAGGTCAAGGCAAGCCAGAAGGACAAGGCTTCACTGCGCGCCGAGGTTCGTGCCTGCGAGGCACGGCTCGACAAGATCCTGAACTGGTTGCAGGAGATCGACGAACGCCTTGCCGACCCCGATATCTACCGACAGGATCTGGGAACGGCCGAAAAGCTCCAGCGCAAGCGGGCCGAAATCATGGCAGCGCAGGCCAAGGCCGAGGCGATGTGGGTCGCGGCCGAGGAAGCCCTGGACGCCGCATCATGAGCCCCGACCAGATCCAGGACGCCATCAACGCGTTCACGACGCTCTTTGTGATCATCGACCCTGTGGGGACGGCGCCTATCTTCCTGGCACTTACGGCGGGCATGGCAACACGCGAACGTCGCCGCGTCGCAATCCGCGGCATCCTGGTGGGCGCTGGCATCCTGACCCTGTTCGCGCTGGCCGGTGACGCCGTACTGAGCTTTGTCGGGATCTCCATGCCTGCCTTCCGCGTCGCGGGCGGGATCCTGCTGTTCCTGACAGCACTGGACATGTTGTTCGAGAAGCGCACCGAACGGAGGGAGAAGCGCGCCGAGGACACCGAAAACGACCCATCCGTCTTTCCGCTTGCCTTGCCTCTGATCGCGGGGCCAGGCTCGATCACCACGATCATCCTGCTGATGGACGAGCATTCCGGCGATTGGCAGGGGCAGGGTATGGTGATGGGCACGATGTTTTCGGTCTTGTTGCTGGCCTTTGTACTGCTCTTGCTTTCGGGACCATTGGAACGTCTGCTGCGGCGCACCGGCGTGATGGTGGTGTCGCGCGTGCTGGGTATGCTGTTGGCTGCACTGGCCGTACAATTCGTCTTCGACGGGTTGGCAGAGATCGGAGTGCTCCCCACCTGATTGGGGTGAAAGGGAGGGTGCAATGCTCGACAGTCCGGATGACACCGCGCAACTGTTCTATCTGCTGCTGCTCGGCATGTTCGTGGCAGGCTGGGTCTTCTCGCGCTATCGCGGGCAGATGGGCCAGGCCGTGCAGCATGCCGCGATCTGGGGACTGATCTTTCTGGGTGCCGTTCTGGTCATGGGCTTTTCCGGCGACCTGCAAAGGATGCTGACGAATGCCCCACATCAGATCGATGGTGAGACCGTGGCACTGGACCGCGAGCGAGACGGTCACTTCCATGCGCTCTTGCAGGTGAACGGGCGCGACGTGCGCTTCATTGTGGACACGGGCGCGACCAACCTTGTGCTGTCCAAGCGCGATGCCGAGGCGGTGGGCTATGACACCAGCGAACTTGCCTTTACCATCCCGACCCAAACTGCCAATGGCCGGATCATGAGCGCGCCAGTTCGACTGGACGAAGTTCGCCTCGCCGATTTTGCTGACAGGGATGTGCGCGCGACGGTGAATGGCGGGGATCTGAACGTCTCGCTGCTGGGAATGTCGTATCTTGAGCGTTTCTCAAGCTGGCGGGTCGAAGGCGACAGAATGTACCTGATGCGGTAACAACTACGTCGCCGCGGCCTCGTGCTTCTTGACCCAGCGCCCACCTTCCTGCGCCCAGTAAACTGCTGCGAGCCCCGCGCCTGTCACGGCTTTCCACTGACCGCGCGCGGCATCGACTGCCAACGGGTCATGGCCGTCAAACAGGATCGCGGTCAATTCCAGGGCTTGCATTTCCGGGGTCTCGGCCACGCCGCCATCCACAAGGAACAGCGTTTTTGCACCGTTCGGAATCTCGGGCCCGGTGGTCAACCAGATGGGCTGGAGCGCACCGTTCCCGTCTTCCGGCCCACCATGGGGCAGGAACGTCCCATCGCCATAGGTCCAGAGATGATTGTTCAGAAAGTCGAGACGTTCCGCGTTGCCGCCACGAATCACGGCGCGCTGCTCCCGTTCCAGCGTCTTCTCCAGCATAACCGGCAAGGCGCGTTCCAGCGGCAATTCGGTCAGATGATAGAAGCGGACCTCGGGCAAGGGCGCGTCAGCCGATCTCGCGGCTGCGCACCAATTCGTCCAGCGCCGCGACGCCCCAGCCGGTTGCGCCCTTTGGCCCCAGATGGTTCGCGCCGCCCTGCGTGGTGACACCTGCAATATCGATGTGGATCCACGGCATACCGTCCTTGATGAACGCCTCGAGGAACGCCGCTGCCGTGCAGGAGCCGCCATTGCGCCCGCCAGAGTTCTTGATATCCGCGAAGGTCGACTTCATCTGGTCATGGTAGGCCTTGTCCAGCGGCAGGCGCCAAGTGGCGTTCCCCGCCTCCTTGCACGCAGCCTCGTAAGCCGCGTTGAAATCGTCGTCATTGCAGAAATGCCCGGCCCGCGACTTCGACAGGGCCACGATTACGGCCCCTGTCAGGGTCGCCAGATCGATCACGCCGGACGGCTTGAATGTCTCTTGCGTATACCAAAGCACATCGGCCAGCACCAAACGCCCCTCGGCGTCCGTGTTGATCACCTCGATAGTTTCGCCCTTCATCGACGTCACGATATCGCCCGGACGTTGCGCCCGCGCATCGGGCATGTTCTCGACCAACCCGACCACGCCCACCACGTTCGCCTTGGCCTTGCGCAGCGCCAGCGTCCGCATCACGCCCGACACGACACCTGCGCCGCCCATATCCATGGTCATGTCTTCCATACCCATGGATGGCTTCAGCGAGATACCGCCGGTGTCGAAGATCACGCCCTTGCCGACAAGCGCCAGTGGAGCCTCATCGCCGCCGCCCATCCATTTCATGACGACCATCTTGGTCTCGTTGTCCGAGCCCAGCCCGACACCAAGGAACGCACCTGCGCCCATGGCCTCGAGTTCCTTCTCACCGAGGATCTCGACTTCCAGCCCCATCTCGCCCATGGCGGCAAGGCGTGCGGCAAACTCATCGGTTGTCAGCGTGTTGGCAGGCTCGTTCACCAGATCGCGTGTGAAGAAAATCCCCTCAGACAGGGCGGCAAACGGGGCAGACGCTGCCGCCAGCGCCTCGGGGGTCTCGGACATCACGTTGAGCGTCCAGGTGGGCTTCTCGTCCGACTGCGCCTTTTTGTATGGCGTGAACTCGTAGCAGCGGGACACGAAGGCGAAGATCATCTCGGCAACCAGATCCATGTCCGCGGCTCCGTCGACGCAAAGGGTCACTGTGCCCCGCTCGGCTGCTGCGGCAATGCTACCACCTGTCTTGCGCGCGCTTTCGCGCGAGGCATCCTCGCCCAGCCCTGCCAGCACAACGGACTTTGCCGACATACCGGCCGGATAGGCCAGCTTCTTGGCGGTACTGCCCTTGCTGCCGCCCTTGGCGCCCGCATCCTGCATCGCGCGGGCCAAGGCACCGCCCAGCAATCCATCCACATGGGCCGCGGCGGACGTCAATGCGCCATCCGAGCCGGTGAAGACCACAACGGTTCCCTCATCGCCGGCAAGATCGACAAGCTGCGTTTCAATGAAGGATACGGACAGCGGTGTGGTCATGAGGGTCTCCGAGGGATATGAACGATTCGGACGGCACACTAGCGCGGGGCGCCCCCCATGTCGTGCGCCGCATGAACGCATGGTTGTTGAGAGACCGGGCCAATCATCCTTTGAGACGTCTTGATCGATATATCTTCCGGCAAATCCTCGGGCCGTTCCTGTTCTTCGTGATTGTTTTCACGGGGGTGATCTGGCTGACCCAGTCGCTGCGCGTGATCGACACGGTGGTCAATGCGGGCCAATCTGCGATCGTATTCCTGGAATTCACGGCGCTGTTGTTGCCTCTGGTGCTGGCAATCGTGCTGCCGGTGGCTCTGTTCGCCGCGATCCTCTATGCCATCAACCGACTCTTCACGGATTCCGAGATCGTGGTGATGATGGCCTCCGGATTGTCGGGAACCTCAATTCTGCGGCCGGTTGCAGCGTTCTCGGCGTTGGTCATGCTGCTGGTCTATGCGCTGACGCTCTACCTGATGCCCACAGCCCAGGCCGAAATGCGTGACCGGATCACCGAGATCAGGGGCGATGTGGCGGCAGCCTTCATTCGCGAGGGTGCGTTTCTAAGTCCCGTGCGCGGTGTCACTGTCTATCTGCGCGAGACAGGCGATACGGGCGAGATGTTCGGTGTATTTGTTCAGGACGAACGCGATACCGAACGTCAGGTGACCTATACCGCCGAGCGCGCACTGCTGATCCGCGACAGTCAGGGCACCCGTTTGGTCATGTTCGACGGCATCGCGCAAACGCGGCAACAAAGTGGAGGCCCCGGTGCGCTGTCAATCCTGCGGTTCGAGCAACTGGCCTATGACCTGACACAGTTCCAACAGGGATCTGACGTTCGCGCACGGAAGCCGTCCGAAATGTATCTGCCCGAGCTACTGTCCATTGACGAGAGCAATGCAGGCCGCCGACCGGTCAGCGAATATCGCGCGGAGGCGCACGAGGCCCTCTCGGCGCCGCTCTATGTGATTGCCCTGCCTCTGCTCGGTGTAGCATTCGTGATCTCGGCAGGCTTCCGGCGGCAAGGCTTTGCAGGGCGAATCGTTCTGGCGGTTGTTGCGGCACTTGCGCTGCGCCTGTGCGGACTGGCGCTGAAGAGCGCGGCGACCAGTTCCGAGGCACTTTGGCCGCTGCTATATGTGCCGCCTGCTCTTGGTTGTCTGCTGGCGTTGTTGATGTTGTCCGGACATTGGTTTGGATCGCGCCGCAGGACCACGTTGGTGGCGGAGGTCTCGTCATGACGCTCTGGACCTATGTGGCCAGTCGGTTCCTGACCTACGTGCTATCGGCATTCATGGCTGTCTTCGCGTTGGTGGTTGTCGTCGATCTGGTTGAACTTTTGCGAGCCAATGATGCGGGCCGCGCAAGCTTCGTGGATCTGCTCGGCATGGCATTCCTGCATGCGCCTTCGGTCACCATCACCGCCGCGCCGTTCACAGTCTTGCTGGCCTCGATGACCTGTTTCGCAGTGCTGGCCCGGTCGTCCGAGCTGGTTGTCACCAGAGCTGCGGGCGTCTCAGTCTGGCGGCTGATCGGCCCTGCACTGCTGGTGGCCGCGGGATTGGGGATCGTTGCGTTCGCCGTCTACAATCCGATTGCCTCTGCACTGGCCGCAAAGTTCGAGACGCTGGAAACCCGGTTCTTTGACCGCTCGTCATCGCGCTTGTCGGTATCCTCGGACGGAATGTGGCTGCGTCAGGCCGGTGAAGAAGGCCAGGTCGTGATCCGAGCGCGGCGTGCGTCAGGGACAATCGAGCGGCTGTGGGACGTCACCGTCTTTCAGTTCGACCAGAACGATCGGCTGTATCGCAGGATCAGTGCGCGCACGGCAGTACTGGAGGAGCGGTCATGGCGCCTGAACGCCGTACAGCGCTGGGATCTGCTGGACAATGCAGGAGAGGACCGCGAAGCTGCACTGCTGGAAACCGTGGCCGTCAACACCGACGAGATGCGCCTGCCCACGGATCTGACAATCGAGCATATCAAGGACAGTTTCGCTGCGCCTCAGACCATCAGCTTCTGGAAACTTCCAAGCTTCATCGCGGTGCTTGAAGAATCGGGTTTTTCGTCGAACAGGCATGTGATGCACTGGTTCAGTCTGCTTTCCGCGCCGATTGTATTTGTCGCCATGGTGCTGATCGGGGCTGCGTTCTCGATGCGACATTCTCGGTTCGGCGGACTTGGTGTGATGGCCTTGGGCTGCGTCATGGCTGGATTCGGCTATTTCTTCTTGTCTGATATCGCCAATGCTCTGGGCGCTTCAGGGGCAGTCCCGGTGCTGTTGGCGGCATGGGCGCCGCCACTGTCTGCAGTTCTGTTTGCGCTGGGCTTGCTGCTGCATCTGGAGGATGGCTAAAAGGGACGGGGGAAGTTGAGTCGCAGGCGGGGAAGATTATGCAGGACAACAGGTTTTGGCAGCATGCAGCCCGGTGGTTGCGGCCCCTGTTGGTGCTGTTATGGATCGTTGCTTTGTCGGCGCAATCCGCCAACGCGCAGCTGTTAACACGCGGCGAAGCCGAAGGTCCCGTGGCCCTGGTGGCCGACAGGATCGACTTTGACGAAGAGGCGCGCACCGTCACGGCCACCGGCAATGTCGAGGTCTACTATGGTGAACGCACGCTGACAGCCGCCCAGATCGTGTATGATGACAGGACTGGCAGGATTGCCGCCAACGGCGACATCGTATTGCGCGACCCGACCGGTGCGACCGTGTTTGCGGATGTGGCGGATCTGGATGCCGAACTGCGCGACGGACTGGTTCAGGGGGCCCGCTCGGTCTTGTCCGAGAACGTGCGGCTTGCCGCTGTCGAGGCCCGCCGAGTGGACGGGCGTTACAATACACTCTCCAAGGTCGTCTACTCGCCATGCAAAGTCTGCTCGGATGATCCTACACCCCTTTGGCGTATCCGCGCACGGCGTGTGATCCACGACGAGGAAGCACGGATCATCCACTATGAAAACGCCACCTTCGACGTATTCGGTGTACCGATCGCCTGGCTGCCCTATTTTCGGCACCCTGATCCATCTGTCGAACGCGCCAGCGGTTTCCTGACACCGACATTCCGGTCTTCATCGACCTACGGCTCGGGCGTACAGCTTCCTTACTACCAGGTCATAGACGATCAATCCGATTTCACCTTCACGCCCTTCTTCACCACGAACGACGGGCTCATCCTGTCGGGCGAGTATCGCCGGGTCTTCGAGGATGGTGCGCTGAACCTCGGTGGCAGCGTCACCTATAACGACTACACACAGGACGGCAAAATACAGGGCCATCTGGATACGGAGGGACGGTTCAAGTGGTTTGACGGGTTTTACTGGGGCTGGGACGTCAAATATACCACTGATGACGACTATCTGCGCCGGTTCGACTTCAGCATCGAAGATCGATTGACGAGTGAGTTCTATGTCGAACGCTATACGGAGAACGGCTTTGTCGACGCGGCGGGGGTCTATTTCCAAAGCCTGCGGGAGAACGAGGCAACCGGCTCGATCCCGCGCGCGTTGCCGGTCTTCGACAGCCGGTTTGATCTGCCGCAAACGGTTTTGGGGGGTGATCTGGGGTTGTTCTTCTCGGGCCACGCATTGGTGCGGGATATTGGCCGTGATGCCTCGCGCCTGACGATCGGGGCGGATTGGGAACGAGAGGCGATCCTGCCTTTTGGACTTGCACTGACAGGTTTTGCCGAAATGCGCGGAGATCTCTTCTCGGTCACAAACGATGCCACAATTCGCGAGGACACGACAGCACGTCTGACGGGCCATGTTGGTGCCGAAGCCCGCTTCCCCTTGTTGTGGGATAGCGGCGATACCGATGATTTCCATGTGATAGAACCCGTTATCCAGGTGATCGCCGCCCCCTATGGCGGGAACGGCGTGAACGTGCCATTGGAAGACAGTCTGGCGACCGAGTTCGACGAAACGAACGTGATTGATCGCAACCACTTCTCTGGCCTCGACAGCTTTGAGGATGGGCCGCGGGTGAACCTCGCGCTCCGCTACCAGGGCGAGATTGGTGAGAACGTCCGACTGGATGGAACGGTGGGGCGGGTCTACCGGTTCCGCACGCCATCTGCATTCTCGGCGGGCTCGGGACTGGCCGACACCGAATCGGATTTCGTGACATTCTGGCAGGCGGCCTATGACCCTTACGTGCAGGTGAGCCACCGGATGCGCTTCTCGGATGATGCCACGATCACCCGCAACGAGTTCTTTGGCGAGTTCAAGATCGATCCTGTCGAGTTCAGCACCTCTTACGCCTTCTATGAATCGGACCCTCTGATTGGCGCGCCGGCAGACCGCGAAGAGGTCAATGCCGAAGCCCTGGTCAACATCGACACCAACTGGGCGGTCAGCGCGTTCCTGCAGCGGGATCTGCAGGTTGGCGAGTTTGTCCGAGTCGGGGGGCAGGTATCCTATGTAAACGAATGCTGCGCTGTGGATCTGTTTCTGCGCCGACGCTTCACGGACTCCACTGGCGCCCCGGCCTCGACATCGGTTGGGGTTCAGATAAGACTACTCACCTTGGGCGATCCGGATGAACGGTAGCCCGATGACACTGCCTGAACGGAGAGCAGCCATGTTCCGAGCCTTCACCATGATCGCAGCCATGCTTGCGATCTTGGCCCCCATAGCGCTGGCCACCTTGCCCACACAAGCCACGGCGCAGACGCTTTTTCGTCCGGTCGCGATTGTCAACGATAGTGCAATCACCGGTTTCGACCTTGCCCAACGCGCCCAGATCCTGGTTGCACTTGGGTTCACTTCGGCCAGCCCTGATGCCCTGCGTGCCGAGGCGTTGGACCAGTTGGTCGAGGATCGGCTAAAGCTTCAGGCGGGCAAGCGCATCGGGGTAAGCCCTTCAGCCGAACTGATCGAATCAGGTGTGGAGAACTTCGCACAGCAATCCAATCTCTCAGCCAATGAATTCCGGGCACTGATGAGTTCCCAGGGGATAACGGATCAGGCGCTGGAAGATCTGGTGATCGCGGATCTGGTCTGGCTTCAGGTTGTGCGCTCGCAGTTCCGTGGCCGCGTGGAACCCGGCGAGGCCGAAATCGATGCCGAGATCAACTTCACCCAGCAACGCAGCGCGTTCGACTATCGCATTCAGGAAATCGGCTTGCCGCTGAATTCCGAAGGGCGGACCGAGGCGCAGACCCGCGCGCTGGCCGAGCAGCTGTCGCAATCGCTGAATGCGGGCGGTGACTTTGCAGCCGCCGTCAGCCGACACTCGGAGGCTCCCAGTGCGGCCCGTGGTGGCGAAATCGGCTGGGTGACGACGGACCGAATGCCACCGGATTTGTTGCGCGCATTGACGGAGTTGGAGGTTGGACAGGTCTCCCCGCCCCTGCCTGTCGCCGGCGGGCTGTCTCTGATCCGGTTGATGGAGCGCAGAGCCACCGCTGGCGTGTCACAAGCCGAGGCCGATGCGGGCCGCGAGGCCGCACGGGATCGCCTCGTGGCGCAGCGCAGCCAACGCCTTGCCGAGGGCATGCTGCAGGAACTCCGCCGCGATGCGCTGATCGAGATCCGGTGAACACGCCCGCCCCTCTCGCCCTGACCATGGGCGATCCGGCGGGTGTGGGACCGGAAATCACGGCAAAGGCATGGAGCGCAAAAACTGGTCTCGCACCTTTCTTTCTGATCGCAGACGCGAGCGCTGTGCGCGCGGTTGCAGGTGCCGTCCCCGTTCGCGTGATCAGTGATCCAGCCGAAGCCAATGGTGTCTTCTCGGACGCTTTGCCGGTTGTGCATCGGCCATTGCCGGACGCTGTCACGCCGGGCCAGCCCACATCTGCCAATGCCCCCGCCACCATTGCAGCCATCGACGAGGCTGTAAAACTGACACGCTCGGGCACAGCAAGCGCTGTGGTCACGAACCCGATCAACAAGAAAGTGCTCTACGATGGGGCAGGCTTCGCTTTTCCCGGCCACACCGAGTACCTCGCGCATCTGGGCGGCGTCTCCCGAACGGTGATGATGTTGGCCGCACCTGGCCTGCGTGTTGTTCCAGTGACCATCCACATCGCGCTGGCCGAGGTACCAAAGCAGCTTACGGCAGCGTTGATCGAAGACACGATCCGGATCACGCACAAGGATCTGCAGGATGCCTTCGGTATCGAAGCCCCACGTCTCGCAGTCGCAGGACTGAACCCGCACGCGGGAGAGGGCGGCGCCATGGGCAATGAAGAAACGGATATCATTGGGCCTTTGCTCAACAGGTTAAAGGCCGAGGGCATGGACATCTCCGGACCAATGCCTGCCGACACCATGTTCCACCCCGCGGCACGTGCGCGATACGATGTGGCGGTCTGCATGTATCACGATCAGGCTCTGGTCCCGATCAAGACACTGGACTTTGCCCGCGGGGTGAACGTGACGCTGGGCCTGCCGTTTGTACGGACCTCGCCTGATCATGGTACCGCCTATGACATCGCAGGGACGGGACGGGCCGATCCAACCAGTCTGATAGAGGCTATCCGGCTTGCCTCTGACCTCGCAAGCACCCGCGCAGGATGACCAAGCTGGCCGAAGACGGACTGCCGCCGCTACGCGATACCATCGCACGCCACGAGCTCAGCGCACGCAAGGCGCTTGGTCAGAACTTTCTGCTGGATCTGAACCTCACGCGAAAAATTGCCCGCGCCTCCGGACCTCTGGAGGGTATCGAAGTGGTCGAGATCGGCCCCGGCCCCGGCGGATTGACCCGTGCGTTGCTGGCTGAGGGCGCTTCACGCGTTGTGGCGATCGAGCGGGACCCGCGTTGTTTGCCCGCGTTGGAAGAGATCGCGGCAAACTGGCCGGGGCAGCTCACAGTGCTGCAAGGCGACGCGATGCAGATAGATCCGCGCCCGCATTTGACCGCTTCTGAGTCTGTCGACGGCCAGTGGAACGCAAGGATCGTCGCGAATTTGCCCTACAATGTTGGCACACAGCTATTGATCGACTGGCTTACGCCCGAGGCATGGCCGCCCTGGTGGAGTTCGCTGACGCTGATGTTCCAGCGCGAGGTGGCAGAGCGCATCGTGGCTGCGCCGGGCAACAAGGCCTATGGTCGGCTTTCAGTTCTGGCGCAAGCACGAGCTCAGGCGCGCATAGCCTTCGACGTGCCACCGCAGGCATTCACTCCGCCGCCCAAAGTTACGTCATCTGTGGTGCATATCATGCCCGGAGCAGCACCTGAGGGCGTGCGTATCGCGGATCTTGGGGCATTGACCGCCGCGGCTTTCGGACAACGACGCAAGATGTTGCGGCAATCCTTGAAGTCAGTGACCAAGGACCCGATCGCCTTGCTTGCGAACGCGGGAATCGACGAAACACAGCGCGCCGAGGCGCTGGATCTGGAAGAGTTCCTGACACTGGCCCGGCTGCTGCCGGGCACACGCGGCGCGAGCTGACCCGCGCCCAGACAACAATCAGGACCCTTCGGCCGCTTCCGTTGGAGCCTCGCCCGAGGGCTCGGCTGGAGCCGCAGCTACCGGTTCTGCCGGGGGCGCTGCTACAGGCTCTGCCGGCTTGCGAGGGCGCCGACGATTTGCGCCGTTGCTCCGCGATTTTGCCGGTGCATCCGCTTCGGGCGTCACAAGTAACTGATCGCTTGTCGCTTCGCCGGGCGTTTCGATCATCGCCATGCCACCAATCTCAGGTTGCGGAGAAGATGCAGGATCGGGCTGAGCGTCGCTCTTCTGTTCGTTCGGCGTCGTGTCGGACGCCTCACTACCCTGATTGTTGGACCGGTTGTCGGCCCCCTGCTGACTTTCGCGCCGCGCTTGTTCCTCGGCCTGGGCCTGGTTGGCGGTGATCACAATGCGCTGATAATGCTCGGCGTGCTGCAGAAAGTTTTCGGCAGTCACCCGATCGCCAGAGGTTTGCGCATCGCGCGCCAGCGAGAGGTACTTGTCGATAATCTGCTGCGGTGTCCCGCGCACCTTGCCCTCGGGCCCGGCGCTGTCAAAGACACGGTTGATGTTGTTACCACCGCCGCCGCCGCTTTTCCGGTTTCCGCGACCGCGTGACCGGTTAGATTTTTGTGCTGATCTCATCATGCTTCGATCTTCTATTGATCTTGTGCCTGCACCTTAGTCACACGCAGTCACAAATTACTCGGCGCGCTGGCCGGGATTTGCGAGCTTTGCGGATCTGATGCCCTGTCCATGCGCGCCAGTTTCATTACGTCGATCTTGTGCGCGCGGCTTGTGAACTCATCGACGTATAACGGCTTTTTCCTGTGGCTCAAGAAATAAACCCATGAAGATGACCAAATTCTTTACAAGACCGCCACGATAACGCGTGGGCGTTGGTCCAGATCGGGGATCAGCGAGCGGATACACCAACCCGCATTCACAAGCACAGCCGACACGGTTTCTGACTGCGTTGCGCCAATCTCCAGCATCAGCAACCCATGCGGCGCGAGCACAGTGCCTGCTGTATCCGCAATCCGGCGATAGGCATCCAGTCCGTCTGGACCAGCCAGCAACGCTGCGTGCGGCTCAAAGTTCCTGACTTCCGGTGAGACCTCGGCCAGTTCTGCATCCGCAAGATAGGGTGGGTTCGAGACGATCAGATCGTACTCTCTATCCAAACCACGCACCCAATCTCCTTCACGCCACTCACATCGCTCGGCAACGTCGTGCCTGCATGCATTGTCCCGCGCCACTGCGAGTGCTGCCCCGGACATGTCGACGCCTGTCCCGGTCGCTTCAGGCCATTCGGCCAGCAATGTGATCAGCAGGCAACCCGAGCCAGTGCCAAGATCCAGCACGCGATCAAACGGTCCACGGTGTAGCGCTTCGGCAATCAACGTCTCGGTCTCGGGCCTTGGATCCAGCACAGCGGAAGACACTTGAAAAGCACGATCCCAGAACAGGCGTGTTCCGATGATATGACTGAGCGGTTCGCGCTTGGCTCGCCGTGCGATGGCTGTCCGGAACTTGGTCTGCTCGTCAGCGGTCCCTTCTTGGCGCAGAATCTGGTGCACGTCTTCCGGTGGCGCGCTCAAGGCCCAACGCAACAACAGCCTTGCGTCGCGCATCGGATCCGGAACGCCAGCCGATGCCAGCGCCTCTACCGCCGCTGCAACCCATGTCTGGCGAAGTGTCACCCCTGCATCTCGGCCAACCGGGCAGCCTGATCCTCGGCAATCAAGGCATCGACGACCTCGTTCAAGTCACCGGCCATGACCTGGTCAAGTTTGTAGAGCGTGAGGCCTATGCGATGATCCGTTAGGCGTCCCTGAGGGAAATTGTAGGTTCGGATCCGTTCCGAGCGATCACCGGAGCCCACCTGTCCCTTACGCTCGGCCGCGCGTGCCTCGTCGGCCTCCTGACGCTTCATGTCGAAGAGCCGGGTGCGCAGGACCTGCATGGCAATCGCACGGTTCTGGTGTTGGGATTTCTCGGAGGAGGTGACCACGACGCCTGTTGGAATATGGGTGATGCGCACTGCCGAGTCGGTGGTGTTCACATGCTGCCCCCCGGCCCCCGAGGCCCGCATGGTGTCGATGCGGATGTCTGAGCCCGGGATATCGACATCGACTTCGTCGGCTTCGGGCAGCACGGCAACCGTTGCGGCAGAGGTATGCACGCGCCCCTGGCTTTCGGTTTCGGGCACGCGCTGGACACGGTGAACCCCACTTTCGAACTTCAGTTTGGCGAAGACACCTTCGCCGCGCACGGCCATCACGGCTTCCTTGTACCCGCCAAGATCAGCCGCTGACTCCGAGATCATCTCGGTCCGCCAGCCCTGGCTGTCGGCAAAACGCTGGTACATGCGAAGCAGATCGCCGGCAAACAAAGCGGCCTCATCCCCGCCGGTGCCGGGACGGATCTCGAGAATTGCAGGTCGAGCGTCGGCTGCATCCTTGGGCAACAAGGCCGTCAGTAAGGCCGCTTCCAGACCAGGCAGCGTGGCTTTCAATGCGTCGATCTCGGCTTGTGCCAAGTCGACCATTTCGGGGTCAGCAAGCATCTCCTCGGCCCCGGCAAGTTCGGACTGCGCACCTTGCCACGCCTCGATATGTCCGACCACATCGCGAAGCTCGGCATACTCCCGACCAAGACGCGCAATCTCGTCGGGATTGGTGACCTCGGCCATCTGCGCTTCGACAAAGGCAAATCGCTGGGAAATTTCATGAAGACGTTCGGTTGGTATCATGGCTCCACCTGCCGTGGCAGGCCACCCGCCGTCAAGCGGTTGATTGCAGATAGGTCCGATTTGAGGTATTGTGGAACGATGAAAGCGCTTGGAATTCTTGCAGTTGCCGCACTGGTGTTTGGCGCACCGGCAATATCAGTGGCAGATGAACAGTCGCTGCCCAGGGTGCTGAATGCGCAGGGCGGCTACAATCCTCCAAAACCGAAAGAAGGCTTCCGCTATCCGGATTGCTTTTGTACGGACAGCCAAGGCGAGCGAATTGAGTTGGGGCGAAGCACCTGCCTGCAGATCGGGTCGCGTCAGTTCACGGCCCGGTGCTCGATGTCGCTGAACACTCCGGCGTGGCGGCAGGTATCCGAAGGCTGCCCCAGCGTCTGAAGTCATGATCTGACGCTGGCCAAAAGCGCCCTCAGCGGCCGTCTGACGGCATAGTCGGCAGGCGAGTGCGAAGCGCGAGCTGTCGCGTCAGCGACATGGTCGCATGCAACCTGAAACGTTTTTGGCGCAAAATCGGTCTATAACACCCTGACAGATTGCGCCCTCCCGGGTCAGTCGCGGCAAGACCCATTCAGGATGGTCCGAAAACTCCCTAGCCACCCATTGCCGCAAGCCAGCCGTCGACCCGGGACTTGTTTGCACCCATATCCGAAAAGCCAAACCGTGAGCGTGACCAGATGACAAGGCCAGCACCATCTGGCGTCTCGACGGCTTTCACGGAGACATAGTCGGGAAAGCCGAACACAAGGCTCTGCTGAAGATAGGTTATATGCAGTTCGTCGACCGAGCCCGCGATTGGTCTTGTCCTGGATGCGTTGGACGCGATGGAGTCAAACAGAAACAGAAGATCCCGCGCCGCTACTTGGGCCTCAGTGAACACGGTGTCAATTTCCGCATTTGCCGCGCCCTCCGGTGCGATCAGGTAGTCATTGTCACGCCCGGTGCGCTCGGTTGTGGCAGGATCGACATGCCAGATCGCGGGGTCATGCCCGATCACCCGGAACGCAACCGCAGCCCCGATAGTTACGACAACCGAAAGAACAAGCAGCCAGGTCAAGCGCCTCATTCAGCCGCCTGTGTCGCGGCCGCGCGCTCGGCCTCCAACTCCTCGGCCTTCTTCTCGACCTGCTCAACGATGTGCTCGACCATTGTGTCATTGTCCATCCGGTGGGATTTCGCACCACCAAGATAGACCATGCCGTAGCCCGCGCCACCGCCCGTCCACCCGACATCGGTCATGAGCGCCTCGCCGGGGCCGTTGACCACGCACCCGATGATGCTGAGTGACATGGGCGTCTTGATATGCTCCAGGCGCTCTTCCAGTTTTTCAACCGTACGGATAACGTCGAAGCCCTGCCGCGCACAGGAGGGGCAGGAGATGATGTTCACACCGCGATGGCGCAGGCCGAGGGATTTCAGGATCTCGAAACCCACCTTCACTTCCTCTTCAGGTTCGGCTGACAGGCTCACGCGCATGGTATCGCCGATACCAAACCAAAGCAGCTGCCCCAGACCGATTGCGGATTTTATCGTTCCAGTGGTCCTGCCGCCGGCTTCAGTGATGCCGAGGTGAATCGGGGCGTCCGTTTGTGCGGCCAGATCCTGGTAGGCAGCCGCGGCCATGAAAACGTCAGACGCCTTGCAGGAGATCTTGAACTCGTGGAAGTCATTGTCTTCGAGAATCTTGATATGCTCAAGACCGCTTTCGACCATCGCGTCGGGACATGGCTCTCCATACTTCTCGAGGAGGTGCTTTTCCAGGGAGCCACCGTTCACGCCGATGCGGATGGAACAACCATGATCCTTTGCGGCCTTGATCACCTCCCGAATCCGTTCCTGGCTCCCAATATTGCCTGGATTGATCCTCAGGCAGGACGCACCTGCTTCGGCTGAAAGGATCGCCATTTTATAGTGGAAGTGGATATCGGCGACGATCGGAACCGGGCTTTCACGGCAGATCTCTTTCATCTGCGCCGCGCTTTCGGGATCTGGAACCGAGACCCGGACGATGTCAGCGCCCGCCTCGGCACAGCGAACGATCTGGTCAATCGTCGCCTTGGCGTCCGTAGTCAACGTGTTGGTCATTGTCTGCACGCTGATTGGCGCATCGCCGCCGACCGCCACAGGCCCCACATGGATCTGCCGACTTTTGCGCCGTTCGATGTTTCGCCAGGGCCGGATGTGATTGATGCTCATGCCAAGGCCACCATTTGCTTTCTGTCAGGACTCACAGATAAGCGTGTTCCTCAACGCTGTCGAGTGTTCCGGTATCAGACTTTTGCGCGTGACAGGTTCTCGTCGGTTTCGACCAACTATTGGCGTGCTGCCGAAGTCACTTCGGCGCGGCGTTGGACACCTGTGACCTCTGCCGGTTGCAGTTCTTCTGGTTCCGCTTGCCGCATGTTGGTGCGCACATCATCTGCCCGCAGGGAGATGTCCGAGGCGATTCGCCCGCGTTCACCCACGGGACCATATGCGATCCCGTCCACGACCACATAGATCCCGCCAGCATTGCCGGAACGCAAGGTTGGTGCCGCAACACGATCAGGCACACCAAAGCTGTCGCCAGCAACAAGAGTTCCTTCGAAGACGACCGAGTTGTCGCCCCCGCGCACGCGTATCCACGCATCCTCAGACGCCCGCAGGACGACGCCGTTGTCGAGCTGTGCCACAAAAACTGAACCTGTTTGGATTTTCTGTTCAACCCGCACGGTTGGATCATCGGCGGGGTCGAAACCCTCGACCAGCTCAAACGTTTCCGGCTCTGGTTCCGGTGATGTGAAAAGACCGGCATCGGCCGGGTCGATTGCCGAGATTGGACCGTCACGGCCCGAACGTGAAGCCGCGGACAACTCCCCAGGCAGGACCACTTCGGCCAGGGTTCCACCGCCCGCATAGTCTTCTGCCGCTGGACGGGGCAGAGACGCCATATCAACGTTTGGAGTATCAATCGCAGGAGCATCAACCACGACGCTCGGCGCCTGCGGCAGCGGTGCAAAACCGACACGCTGGATATCCTGCAACAGCGCATAGCCGCCATAGGATAGCGTGCAAATCAATCCTACGAGTGCCACTGCTGATGTCAGTGCTCCGAGTGAAACGCGCGGACGAAAGCTGCCTTGCGTCTTTGTCGGAGCAAAGCGCGAACGCCCGATTGGATCAACGCCCAGACTGGATGGCCCGAGACGGCCAACATGCGCGTGAGTTTGACGACCGGCTTTCTCACCAAGATTCCCCGGACGATGAAGTCCGGGAGATTGGTAACCCGCTTCGGAGCAGAACCGCTGGAAGGTCTCATCCACGTCGAGACCCAAATACCGTGCGTAAGACCGCACATATCCTGCAATCACGCTTTGATTTGGAAATCCGTCGACATCACAATCTTCAATCGCAGTGATGATTCTCGCCTTAATACGCATATCGCGCTCGGCATCCGCGAGGCTTTTGCCAAGCGAAGCCCGCTCGCCGCGCATCTGGTCGCCGAGTGACACATCGTACGAATCAAATCCCCGAAGCTGCATTCGGGTGGCTCCTGCTCATGCCTCTTGCCGTCTTCAAGGCGTCCCATTTGCGGAACGCTTGAATCTCAATATCACCCAAACTCATTAAGAATTCAACGGCGTAACTTGACATTCAGGATCATTTTTTTCGGTTTTTCGTCTTTCTCAGCATTAAGATTCGCCAAAAGTTGGGAATTTGTCTCGTCACCTGTAAGGACAGCGCACTCGCACGAGGGCACGCAAGCACTTTGGAGCGCCACCAAGTTGCAACTCCGACTGCTTAAGCTAAGTCCCGTAACGATCGGAAACCAAGGCGGGCGTCAGGATGTCAGCAAGCCTTCAGGAAGTTGCCATGGAAAGTCCTTTACTGCTGCCGTTGCTGGTAGCCCTACCTGCATTTTGCCTGATTTGGCCTATTAGTGTTTGGCAGCGAGACGCGAGTCTCGTCGACATCGCATGGGGGCCGGGCTTCGCCGTTCAGGTATTGCTGGCGGCATGGATAGCTGCTCCGGCTGGCGCACGCGCGCAGCTTATTCTGGTGTTGATCTGTGTCTGGTCTGGGCGATTGGGGTTCGTATTGATCCGTAGGCGGGTGCGCGAGGGGCACGAGGACGGGCGTTACGCAGATATCCGGAAAAGCTGGGGCATTGGCTTCTGGTGGAAAAGCCTATTCATTGTTTTTGCCCTTCAAGCGGTACTGCAATGGATGATCGCACTTGGACCTATTGCCGGGGTGCTGGCAGAAGATCAGTCACCACAGAGTCTCGCTGTCGTAGGTGCCATTATAGCGATTGCCGGGTTATTGCTGGAAACGCTTGCTGACTTTGAACTTGATCGATTCAAGGCAACTTCTCGACCTGGTGCACTGCTTGTAACCGGATTGCGTGCCTGGGTCCGCCATCCCAACTACGTAGGTGAGATCGTGTTCTGGACGGGCGTTGCATTGATCTGTGTCGAAGGAGGTGCTTGGCTCGGTCTTGTCGCGCCAGTACTGATCATGTTCTTTCTGCTGAAGGTCTCGGGCACGCCACTACTCGACGAACGTCTCGCGGCCACGCGGCCCGAATATGCGGAATACAAACGAAAGGTACCAGCGCTTGTCCCAAGACTAGGGTCTCGTGTTACAGTTTAGTAGATGTAACGGATCTCTTCAGTCCAGTACCGCTCGACAGATCTCAGGTCGTTGTTCATACCCTCAATCCCGTCGGTGCGCAGCCTATCCTCAGTGCCCAGTTCTTCCGCATGACGCTGAAAGAGATCGGCAACCATCTGGTGCACTTCAAGACCTTTATCTGTCAGACGCACGCGCACGGACCGGCGATCCACATCGCAGCGCTGATGATCTATGTAACCCAGCTCAACCAGCTTTTTCAGGTTATAGGACACGTTCGAGCCCTGATAGTAGCCCCGGTTCTTGAGCTCCCCAGCAGTCATCACCTTCGCGCCGATGTTGAACAGCAGAAGAGCCTGGACCGAGTTGATGTCGAACTTGCCGACGCGTTCGAACTCGTCCTTGATGACATCGAGCAACAGCCGATGGAGGCGCTCGATCAACGCCAGGGTTTCCAGGTAGCCAGACAAAAGGTCGTGGCCGGTTTCATCCTCGTAAGAGGGGATAACCGTGGCAGTCATGCTCATCATCTACTCCGAACCAGTCACTACAACTACCCAGACACTGACCCGGAATTCACAAACAGGACGTTAATCGAGGAAATTTATTCTCGAGTTTATGATGTTTACCTTACTCCGTTCAGAAACTCTATTACTCCTGAAAAGTCTTTCTCCGCCTGCCCGGCCAAGCCCATCATGCCGTATATCTGCGTCGCATGCGCCCCAAGCGGAGTTGCTGCACCAGCTCCCTGCGCCGCCTCCATCGCGATGCGCAAATCCTTCAACATCAGCGCCACGGCAAAGCCTGGCTGGTAGTCCCGATTGGACGGTGCGGTAGGAACAGGTCCTGGGGCTGGGCAGTAATCGTTCAATGACCAGCATCGTGCTGTCGCCGTAGAGGATATATCATACAGTTTCTGCGCATCCAGGCCAAGTTTCTCCGCCAAGCTGAAGCCTTCCGCAACCGAAATCATCTGGATTGCCAACATCATATTATTGCATATCTTTGCAGCAGACCCGGCTCCCGGCCCGCCTGCATGAAAGATATTCTTACCCATTGAGTCCAAAGCCGGCTTCGCCGATTCAAACGCAGATTCTGAACCACCCACCATGAACGTGAGTGTTCCCGCCTGCGCGCCACCAATTCCACCGGACATCGGGCTATCGACCATCATATGCCCGCGCTCCTCTGCCTCGGCAATCACCGCACGCGCCGAAGCCGTGTCGATGGTCGAGCAATCAATGAAGCAACACCCCTTCGGCGCCATGTCCAGAATACCGCCTTGCCCACAGTAAACCGACTTCACATGGATTGCAGCAGGCAGCGCGGTAACCACGATCTCAGCATCAGCAACGGCGGCCGCGGGGGATTCCGAGACCTTCCCGCCAGCCTCCTGCAAGCTGGCAAGCGCCTCAGCATTCAGGTCAAAGCCTGCGACAGAGTTCCCTGCGCCCAGCAAATTCTTTGCCATGGGCAAACCCATGTTTCCCAGTCCGATGAAAGCAATCCGCGCCATGTGTCCCTCCAATTTTGGTTGGACAATAGACTTGGTAAAATGACTTGTCAGCCGATCTTGTGGAAGGTGCACACAGTCTGGATGGCGTCGGTATGTTCAGGCGGATGCGCCTCAGCGCCGGAGATCCAGAGATAGAGATCGTTGTCGTTCTCTTCCATCAGCGCCTCAAAAGCGTCCAGCGCAGCGTCATCCAGATCCTTCAGACCATGATCTGCGAAAGGGCCGAACAACATATCCATTTCCTTGGTGCCCCGCCGCCAGCACCTGATCTTCAGGCGTTTCAGCCTATGTTCCCGAGTTTCATTCGCCTGTCCGGTCATGCTGCCTCCGACGTCGGGCAAATCCAGGCTGCCCCGATGACACCCGCACTATCCCCGAGATGATTACGCAATATCGGCGTCTCGAAGCTATCCGAGAAGACAAGCGGACGCATGGCATCCGGCAGCTTTGTGTACAGATGGTCCAGATTTGACAGTCCGCCACCCAATACGATCACGTCCGGGTCGAGGATATTAACGACGCCTGCAAGCCCGCGCGCCAATCGGTCGAGATGTCGATCCAGTGTTTCCTGCGCAGTCAGCTCTCCAGCAGCAGCGAACTCGACAATCATGCCCGGATCAAGTTCCGAGCCCGTTGTGCGAAAGTGATCCGCTGCAAGTGACGGACCCGCACACCACGTCTCGATGCAGCCCCTGCGTCCACAATAGCAATCCGGACCGGGCACTTCTTCAATGTTTGGGCGCGGCAGTGGATTATGCCCCCATTCGCCACCTATCCGGTTCGCACCGGTGAGGATCCTGTGGTCAACCACGATGCCAGCGCCGACACCCGTGCCAAGGATCACCCCAAACACGGTAGACTTACCCTGCCCGGCGCCTGCCCGAGCCTCGGCCATGGCGAAGCAATTGGCGTCATTGTCCAGACGTACGGGTCGCCCGATCCGGTCTTCCAGATCGAGGTCCAGCCGTTGGCCGTTCAGATGCACGGAATTCGCATTGCGGATGCGACCATCACGCGGCGAAAGCGAACCGGGCGCCCCAACACCGACACCGTAAGACTTGGCACCCGCCGCGCATTCGGTGGTGGCCACAAGCTCGGCGACCGCATCCAGAATAGCTGCATACCCCTCGGGTGTCGGGACCCGTTCGCGCGCCAGCTCCATGCCGTCGGCATCCAAGACCGCTGCTTCCAGCTTCGTGCCACCAATGTCGATCCCTGTTCGGGGCTGGATGGTCATGGCGCGATCAGGGTCGGTCAACTTCGGCCAAGCAAGTTGCGCAGTCGCTTTTCGACCCGTCCGGTCCTGTCCGCCAGCTTGTTCTGCGCAAGGCGCAATGCGCGCAATTCCGCCAGAAGACTGGCGGCATCGGCATCTTCAGACAAGTTATCGACCTCTTCGCTGGGCCCGCCCTCGCCTTGGCCGGTCAGGAGCCAGACAATCGAAACGCCCAGCAGCCCGGTGAGCATCTGCAAACGGTTCGCCCTGGGCTCGGATCGATCATCCTCCCAGTTTCCGACAGTTGTCAGTTTGACACCCAGTCGTCTCGCAAGTTGCTGCTGATCCATCCCGGCCGCCTCGCGAGCACGTGCCAGCCGGTCGCCAAAAGTCGAGGCATCTTCGCCCCAGTCAAATTCTTCATCTGTTGTCATGGGGCCTTCCCAGTGCGCTCGTGCGTTTTCTTCCATACCGACTTTTCATGGCTCTCCCACATTTATAGCTTAGCAAGGACAAACCTCGTCTCCCCACCGGACAGGAGGCCGCACGTCTACACGCCATGCGTGCATAACCACAAGTTTAACGCCGACTATATCCGCTATGTGCGCACGCCGGCGCCAAAACAGGGCTGTTTTGCTTGTCGAGACCAAAATCGAGGCGTAGACCGTTCCCGCTTCGATTTGCAGGCATCTCAATCATGAAGGAGAAAAACCATGGCGTTCCTCGCCGACAGCCTCGCCCGTGTACAACCCTCTGCGACCATCGCAGTCACAACAAAGGCAAGTGAGCTGAAAGCGGCCGGGCGCGACGTGATCGGTCTTGGCGCTGGCGAGCCCGATTTCGACACCCCGGATCATATCAAGCAAGCCGCCATTGCCGCGATGGATGCCGGGAAAACGAAGTATACGCCTGTGGACGGGATCCCCGAGTTGAAGAAGGCGATTGCCGCCAAGTTCCAACGGGAGAACGGTCTGACCTATGAGCCTGCGCAATGTCACGTTTCGAACGGGGGCAAGCAGGTACTCTACAATGCTTTGGTCGCAACGCTGAACCCTGGCGACGAAGTCATCGTGCCTGCGCCCTATTGGGTTTCTTACCCCGACATGGTGCTGCTGTGCGGCGGTGAACCCGTCACCGTGGAAGCAGGCATCGAAACCGGCTTCAAGATGACACCAGAACAACTGGAAGCCGCGATCACACCAAAAACCAAATGGCTGATTTTCAACTCGCCGTCAAACCCGTCAGGTGCAGGCTACACGGCTGAGGAACTCAAGGGCCTGACGGACGTGTTGATGCGCCATGAGCATGTGTGGATCCTGACGGATGATATGTATGAACACATCGTCTATCCTCCGTTCGAGTTTGCAACCGTCGCTCAGGTCGAGCCAGGTCTCATGGACCGTACGTTGACAGTGAACGGAGTATCGAAGGCCTATGCCATGACGGGCTGGCGGATCGGCTATGCAGCAGGGCCTCAGGCACTGATCAAGGCCATGGCCAAGGTGCAGTCGCAGTCGACCTCGAACCCCTCGTCGATCTCTCAATGGGCGGCTGTGGCTGCATTGGAAGGCCCGCAGGACTATATCAGCGAGAGTCAGGTGGCGTTTCAGCGGCGCCGGGACCTGGTATGCTCGATGCTGAACCAGGCAAATGGGATCACTTGTCCAGTGCCGGAGGGCGCGTTCTATGTGTACCCCTCTGTCGCGGGATGCATTGGCAAGACGACGCCGGAGGGCGTCGTGATCGAGAACGACGAAGTTTTCGTGACCCAGCTGCTGGAAGCTGAAGGTGTCGCCGTCGTGCACGGCTCTGCCTTTGGCGTAAGCCCATGTTTCCGAGCCTCGTATGCAACTTCGGATGCTGCACTCGAGGAAGCCTGCACAAGGATCCAGCGATTCTGCGGAAATCTGCGGGGGTAAATCGCCGCCTAACGTGATTCGGGCGGGGCCTCAAACGCGGCTCCGTCACAGCCTGAGCGAGAATCCTGAAGCCCGCAAGCACGCTGAAGCCCATGTTGGAGCAAGCTTAACCAACCCCATACACCATCAATCCAGAAATTGCCCCTGCAGTGGCGTTAACAGCGCCATTTGACTTTACTTTTCATACAATTCGAGGTTTTCTCTTTTCAAACGCGCATGTGGCGCAGTGTTATGGACGGTATACGCGGCTCGAAGCTTTAGGCTCGCCGCGGTTTCTAAGGAAGCGAGTGTAGTAGACGCTCGGATTCCGTTCCTGATCACGGTGGTCGCATGTGCCCAGTATCTTGGGAAAGGGTTACCAATGCCTACTACAACGGGTTCAGCCGGCAACGACGATATTTTCTTTGATCCAGCTCGCGATGCGGCGGATCTGTTTGATGAAACGATTTTCGGCGGCGCCGACACCACAGTTGTGGTTACTGGCTCTGGCGTGAACGTGAATGTCGATGCTGCAGGTACCGGGGATGACACGATTCGCGGCAGCCAGGGTGATGATATCATCTATGGCGGCGACGGCGCCGACACCATCAACTCCAGCTTCGGGATCAACTTTCCATTCATCCCGCCCGAGCCAACTGGCGGCGACACGGTGTATGGCGGCTCGGGCGACGATGTCATCACGTCCGTTAGCCCGACAGGAACGGACTCGTCAATCCGCGACACCGTTTATGGTGGTGACGGAAACGACTCTATCGTGGGGAACGTCGAACAGCTGGACCCAGAAGCGATCCTGGATACGCTTTATGGTGGTCTGGGCAACGATACGATTGACGGCAACACCGGTAACGACCTGATCTATGGCGGCGACGGCGATGATCTGGTTTTGGCGCGCGATGGCGCCGACACAACCGATGGCGGTGTTGGCATTGATACCATCGATTTCTCCGCCGATGCAGGTGCCGTGGTCTTTACGATGGCAGATGGCGCGACGACAGTCACCGGTGCCGCCACGGATCTCGAAAGCAACATCAACTACGAGAATGCAATCGGCTCGATCGAAGATGACAGCATCACCGGCAACGACGCGGCCAATATCATCGACGGCAATGATGGCTCTGACACACTGACCGGCCTTGGCGGCAGCGATACGTTCATAGGCAGCTTGGGTGACGACTCGATCACTGGATCCGAGGACGCGGGTGACACCGACATCGACACGATAGATTACTCGGGTGCTGCCAGCGGTCTGACTGTGACTTACACCGCTACGGAAGCGGGTACAGCTGACAGCCAAGATGGCCTGGACACATTCCAGGAGATCGAGAACATCGTCTACACAGACCTGGACGATGCGGTGAACGCGTTCTCGGATACTCAGGGCGTGACACTGGATGTGGCCGGAGGTGATGACTTCGTTCAGGCCAGCCAAGGCGTTGACAGCCTTGATGGCGGCGACGGCGTGGATGAATTGTCATACGCCGACTCCACCGACCCGGTAACGATCGATGTCGTTGCAGGCACGGCACTGGGTGGAAACCCCAACGACCCGACAACCCCGGATGAGTTCGTCAATTTCGAAGAGTTCACGCTGACCGACGGCAACGACTCGCTGACCGGTGATGACGGCGACAACACTGTCTCTGCGGCGGGCGGTGATGACACCGTTGACGGCGGTGGCGGAGACGACCTGATCTACGGTGGCCTCGGCGACGACTCGCTTGATGGCGGTGACGGCAATGATACGCTGGAAGGCGGCAGCGGCAACGATACGATCGACGGTGGCCTTGGCAACGACACGTTGGACGGCGGCACGGGTGACGATGTATTTACCGTCGGGCCGGACACCGGTGATGACAGCATCGTGGGTGGACAAGGCGCACCCGAGACCGATGGCGATACCATTGACGTAAGCGCAGTACCTCCGGGTGGCAGTTTTGTGGTGGTGCCGGATGCGGCTGATCCGCAAGGCGACGCAGGTCAGATCTTTATCCTGGATGATCAAGGCGACACGGTTAGCACGATCACCTTTGACGAGATCGAGAACATTGTCTGCTTCACACGCGGTACGATGGTCCAGACCCCATCGGGCGAAGTCGCAATTGAAGATCTGAGCGAAGGCGACATGGTCATGACCCGCGACAACGGTGCCCAGGCACTGCGCTGGATCGGCAGCCAGACTGTGAACGCCAAGGGCAAGAAAGCTCCGGTGATGATCAAGGCTGGTGCTCTGGGCAATGATCGTGACTTGCGGGTGTCCCAGCTGCACCGCATGCTGGTGACCGACTGGCGCGCTCAGTTGATGTTCGATGAAGCCGAAGTTCTGGTCGCTGCCAAGCACCTGACCAACGGCGACACGATTTATGTGGAAGACAATTCGGACGAGACTGTGGAGTACTTCCACATGCTCTTCGAAGGCCACGAGATTGTAACCGCGAATGGCGTTGCATCGGAAAGCTTCCACCCGGGCGAACAGGGCATGGGCTGGATGGCCGAAGAGACCCGCGAGGAAATCTTCGAGATATTCCCCGAACTGCGTATCGAGCTTGGTGGCTTCGGACCATCGGCCCGGACCACGCTGAAAGCGTACGAGGCGCGTGCACTCAAGCGTTAAGCTTCTCAAGACTGAATTGGAAAGGGCCGGCCGTGCGCTGGCCCTTTTTTCTTTGTAGGGCACATTTTCTTTTGGTCCGGGATGGATCACCGCGCAGAAATTATCCTTTTTTCAGGGATTGCACTGCTTTAAACGAATGATGAGTAAGATAGACACGACCGAGGCGTTTGACGCGCCACCAGAGCAGAAAGCCGCGGGCTCCATGAAGCTTTACTATCGGCATCGCAAGAATGGCGCGGTGGTGTTCCGACTTGAAGTCGCGAACCGTCAACGCCGGATTGAGCTGAATCAGATTGCGAGCATTGCCAAAACCGGCGAAGTGATTCCGCACAAGCGCCGTCCCGCGACTGAGGCCGAGATCAAGGAAATACAACGTTGGTGGGCGGATTGGCACGCACGCGCTGATACTGAACAGCTGTCTGATACCGACAAGTTTCTGGTCGAACTCAATCAGTTTACCGACTGGTTCCAAAGGCGTGCGGAGAATGAGGAAGTCGATGCTGCTTCGGACCCACTGTTGATGGCACTGCTGGATTTGCGGCAGGTGGTGGTGCGGAGACTATCAGACATTCCCGGTGATGATAGATATGCGAACGATGACGCCGGCTGATCAGCCCTGCGTCACAGCCTTGACGAGCGCGTCCTTGCCCGGCTGAAAGCCCTGTCCCAACCAAATGGCCTCTGCTCGGGCCAGCGCCGCACCGAGCTTCGGTCCTGCTTCCAGCCCAGCACGCATCAAGTCTTTTGCTTGGACCGGAAAGACAGCCTTTGCCCCTCGTGCAATCTCAAAATCCAGGTTTGGTGGGACATCGCCTCCGGACGAAGCAGCGGTGATCAACGACGCAGCTTTCGCTGCGTCACCGCCAAAGCGATAAGACAAGAGCGCCGCGGGCTGACTTGCGTCAAGGGCCGCGTTTATCCGGGCAAGCTGTGCGATCTCCGCTCGCGACAGCCGTAGACGGTCCGCATGATCGTCGCTCCCCAAAGCCCGCAGCCGGGTAAGCCATTGCGGCTTGGAGCCGTTTTCGCGTTCCAGATGAACGAGCGGCGCGAGGGCCGACGGGGTCGCTCCGGGCAAGCATCGAGCGAGGATCCCTGACGCCGCCATGGATGCAACAGCCCGAGCCGGATCGGGCGCAGCCAAAAGCTTCCGAAACTCCCAACCGACACGCTCACGTGCCAGAGCCTCCAGTCCGTCCGCAAGCGCGGCGCAGGCTGCCAGGCCCTCTGCGTCGATGCCATCTGCTCCATACCAGGCATGGAAACGGAAAAAGCGGAGGATACGCAGATAGTCTTCGCGGATACGGTCTTCCGCAAGTCCAATGAAGCGCACCTGTCGGGCTTCGAGGTCGGGTAAACCACCAAGCGGATCAATCACGGTACCGTCGCGCTCCGCATAGAGCGCATTCATCGTAAAATCCCGCCGCGCAGCGTCCGTGCTGATGTCGGTGGTAAACGCGACCTCCGCATGGCGCCCATCTGTCGCGACATCTGCGCGGAAGGTTGTCACCTCGATTGGCACACCCGCGCAGACCGCAGTGATTGTCCCATGCGAGAGGCCTGTGGGCACCGCCTTCAATCCAGCGGCCTCTAGCAGTTCGATCACAGCCGTCGGCCTCAGGGGTGTGGCGATATCGACGTCGGTCTTCGTGTCCAGGCCCAGCAGGGCATTGCGCACGCAACCACCTACGAAATAACCCCTGCCCAGTGCAGCCATCACAGCCACGCTGGTGGGATCTGACAACCAGGTCGCTGAAAGTTGCGTCATGCTGCACCTCGGGTCACGACCTCCAAACGATCAGAGAGGCCCTTGAGCATTCCCGCCGTCGCGCCCCAGATGTAAAAGCCTTCCCAAGGCATCGCATAGTAATAGCGCCGATACCCGTTCCGGTCATGGTGATGGCGTTGGCGATTCGCAGGGTTCATCAGGAAATCCAGCGGCGGCTCGAACACACGCGCAACTTCATTGGGATCAGGGACAGGATCCCAAACGGTCTGAACAAGGCCTATCACCGGTGTGACGTGAAAGCCGGTGGATGTGAGATAAGGGTCAATGGCGCCCAGAACCTCGACATGCCCCCGGGGCAAGCCGATTTCCTCTTCGGCCTCTCGCAGCGCAGCGCCTTCTGCTGACGGGTCTTTAGGATCAATCTTGCCGCCCGGAAACGCCACCTGCCCGGCGTGCTGTTTTAGGTGGCCGGCCCGTTCGGTCAGGATAACGCGAAATCCTCCAGACCACGGTCGCAAGCAGCAAAGTACTGCGGCTGGCCGCTGTTTGTGCAGGCCAAGCTGCGCCGCCTTCACATCTGGGTTCAGATCGAAATCTGTCCGCACTCCTGTCGGAGAAAGAGCAACTGCTGCCCGAATATCGTCAATTGAAAGCGGCATCTGCCGGTGCATGCACGCTACCAACCGGGCTCGCAAGGCAGAACGCACTGTCATTGTGACATTTCACACAGAATCATGTCGCATGCGCGGGTATTGTCTGTGTCACCGGCCCAGATTGGGCCGTGATAGGGGAAAAGGGCGCAGACCTAGGCAATTTTGCTCAAGGGCCCTGCTTTCCAGATTGGATGGAAGAATTTCGTGTGTTGAGTGTTTGGCGTGGTCCAATTATCGGGCCACGCCAATTTTCTTACAGATCAAGCCGCGTAACGCGATATCCTTCGGCGCGGAGTAACTCGACGAGGCCGTTCGTGCCGGGCAAATGCAGTGCGCCCACGATGACGAACGTGCCGCCCGGCTTCAGCGCCTCCAGCAGATTATCCATCCATGCCAAGTTACGTGTATCCAGGATCTCTGCCAGCACCTTGGCGCTCATCGCACGGTGGTCCATTTCGGGCGCCACCTTCTCGCCCAACAAAATCCCAAGCTCAGGGATCGCCGCAACCTCACCATTTGCATAAAGATTCATGTTGGTGCGGAACAGGTCTTCCTCCTGCAGCGCCAACTCGCCAGTGCTGGCAATGGAATCGAGCAACAGCTTGCCGTCTATCCGCTGGAACGCGGCAATCGCATCCTCATATCCCTCAAGGCCGCGCAACTCCTGCCCCTTGTCCAGAGCAAGTTCCGCAAGCGTAACATCCATCGGTTGTTCACCTGCAGCCATCGACTGAAGGTGACACGCCGGAAAGCTGAGGAGCGAAGCGAGGAGCCAGGGGCGCATCTTGTCCACATCCTCCAATCGCATCCCGCGCGCAGCAAGGGCGTTGGCCACATGGTCGCGCTGTTCAGCCGTCAACCGCGCACTGATCCCAGGCCCTGAAAGGTCAAACGAAAAAGCGGCGTCCATGCCCATACGCACTTCCATGTCAGCCTGCTCTTGCAGATCGACCTCGACGACCACCATGTTCGCCGCTTCAAACGCTGCCCACATCTCGGGAGCCAACGTTTCCGTGCCTTCAGCAGCATGAAAAGACCCGAGCAGGTGGGACGTGGTTTGCCCCGCACGTTCAATCTTCCAAAATCGGCCCTGCCCGTTTGGTACTTGCTTGGCCCGCAAGAACATCTGGGCGACAGCATCAGGGCTTTCCGCCTGTAACTGCGGGATCAAATCGCTGCCAACACAGTTTGCGGCGACAGTCAGCGGCATCAGCAGGGCAGAGACAATGCCCACCAGCGCCGCGCAATGCCTACGCACCGACGTTCTTCTGTGTTTCGGCGAGGGCCGTGTACTGGCCATAAGGTCGGAACGCATAGAGATAAGTCTCCAAGATCGCCTCCATGGCTGTTGGCTCGATCCCCAGGTCAGCAAAGCCCCTCACGTTCTGAGCCACGATATTATCTGAGCCCAACAATCGCACCTGATCGACAGTAAGCAG
>JBGCFK010000322.1:0-4033 GCA_045106875.1 Paracoccaceae bacterium
ACGATCCAGCGACGGGTCGGGTCCTTGCCTTCGATCGGGTCGGATTCCTCACCCAGCCAACCGTAGTTGGGCCGGGCTTCCATCAGCATCTCACGGATGGTTTCCTCGGCCTTGCGGTCGGCTGCGGACACAAAGTCCCCGGCGCTCTTGATCGAGACCGTCAGATTCTCGGCCTCGCCAAAATCCCTCAGCAGCCTGCGCGAAGCTTTTCGCGCAGCCTGAATCATCAGGTTTAAGTTAGCTGTACCAGGCACTTAAGCCCGTTCCACATATTCGAGCGTCTCGGTGTTGACGATCACGGATGTGCCTTGTTCGACAAAGGGCGGGATCATGATCCGCACACCATTGTCCAGAACGGCGGGCTTGAACGAGTTCGCAGCCGTCTGCCCCTTGATCGCGGGTTCCGTCTCGGCGACCTGACAGGTGACCTTCTCGGGCAGAGCCGCTGACAGCGCCTCGCTTTCATAATATTCGATCTTCACTGACATACCGTCCTGCAAGAATGCGCGGGCATCGCCAAGAATATCAGAAGGCAACTCAATCTGCTCGTACGTTTCATTATCCATGAAGACAAGCATACCATCAGTCTCATAGAGAAACTGTTGGTCCTTTTGCTCCAGCCGCACGCGTTCGACTTTATCTGCAGAACGAAATCGTTCGTTCAGCTTTGAGCCATTGCGCAGGTTCTTCAGCTCGACTTGAGCAAACGCGCCACCCTTGCCTGGTTTCACGTGATCGGTCTTGACTGCAACCCAGAGCCCACCATTGTGCTCGATGATGTTGCCGCGCCGGATTTCGTTGCCATTGATCTTGGCCATTGCTCACCTCGGGAACGCTCGTTTGCGCCGCCTATAGCGCCCCTTGCGCCGGGAATCCACCCGTATGGCAAGCGTATTGCAAACGTATGGCTTGGGGATGGCATGCGTATGACAAGCGTCTGTACAGAAAGTCGCCTTTGGCCACCGCCGCCAAACACGAAACCGACCGATCCTGTCGCCCGCCAGCTAGACCGGTGGCAGTGTCGGGAGCGAGCCTTTCTCCGCACCAGAAGGATTTCTCCATGATCAGGCAGGAACAGATCGACACATTTGCAAACGACGGGGTTGTGCTGGTGAAGGGCCAGTTCGATCCGTGGGTCGGCAAACTGCTCGCCGGAGTGAACAGGAACATTGGCAATCCCTCCGAACGCTCGCGGATCTGGGACAAGGACGCAGCCGGGAATGTCTGTTTCTACGACAGTCAGGTCTGGCACGCCATTCCCGACTATCAGGACTTCGCGCTCAATTCGCCCTGCGGCGAGATCGCCGGGCGGCTGATGGGATCCTCGGTCTCGAACTTCTTCTTCGACGCGATCTTCGTGCGCACTCCGGGTGCACAATTCCGCACTCCTTTCCATCAGGACGAGCCCTATTGGTCGGTCGAGGGGTTCCAGACATGCTCGGTCTGGATGCCCCTCGTCGCCGTCGAGAAGAAATCGGCACTGGAGTTCGTGCGTGGCTCGCACAGGTGGAACAAGAAATACGCGCAGGAGAATTTCGGTGCGCTCACCGGCGATACCCGCGATCAGGTGGTCTATCCCGAAGGTGTCGAGCCATTCCCGGATATCGAGGGCCACCGAGACGAATACGAGATCCTCAGCTGGGAGATGGCGCCCGGCGACGCAGTGTTCTTCAACGCGCGTATGATCCATGGCGGATCCGGAAACCTGTCCGAAGGGCGCGATCTGAAGGTCTTCAACACCCAATGGCTTGGCGATGACGTGCGGGTAAATTTCAGGCCCGAGGGCATGGATCCCGATCACTCCAGCGTAATGACCAAGGCGGGGCTGGCGCCCGGCGACCGCGTTGGTGGCGATCTCTATCCACAAGTCTGGGCTGTCTGAAACGCAAAACGGCGCGCCCCGAGGGACGCGCCGCCTATTGCAGTTTGACGATCGATCAGTGCAGGTCGAACCGATCCGCGTTCATCACCTTGGTCCATGCCGCGACGAAGTCTGTCACGAACTTGGCCTGACCGTCCGCACAGCCATAGACCTCGGCCAGTGCGCGCAACTGGCTGTTCGAGCCAAAGATCAGGTCCGCACGGGTGCCCGTCCATTTGACCGCTCCGGTTGCCCGGTCGGTGCCCTGAAACTCGGTCTCGTCCGCATTGGTTGCGGCCCACTGGGTGCCCAGATCCAGCACGCCTGTGAAGAAGTCGTTCGTCAGCTGGCCCTCACGGTCCGTGAACACGCCGTGCTTGGAGCCGCCATAGTTGGCGCCCATCACCCGCAGTCCGCCGACCAGCGCGGTCATCTCTGGTGCCGTCAGACCCAGCAGACAGGCCTTGTCGACCAGCATGCCTTCCGGCGACTGATGTGCCGCGCCCTTGCTGTAGTTCCGGAAGCCATCGGCAGCGGGCTCGAGCCATGCGAAGGAATCGACCTCGGTCTGCTCCTGGCTCGCGTCACCGCGACCCGGCACGAACGGAACTTCGACGTCGTGACCGGCAGCCTTGGCTGCCTGTTCGATCCCGACCGATCCCGCCAGCACGATCACGTCAGCCATCGAGGCCTTGCCCCGGAGACCTTCCAGAACCGACAGCACCTTGTCGAGCTCGGCAGGCTGGTTGACCTCCCAGTCCTTCATCGGCGCAAGACGAATATGCGCGCCATTGGCACCGCCACGCTTGTCCGACTTGCGGAAGGTCGAGGCGGACGCCCATGCGGTCGAGACCATCTGTGCAACCGTCAACCCGGATGCTGCGATCTTGCCCTTGAGGTCCGCAACATCTGCGTCGGACAGTGACGCACCGGCGGGAACCGGATCCTGCCAGATCAGATCTTCCGACGGCACTTCCTCGCCGAGATACAGCGCTTTCGGCCCCATATCACGGTGAGTGAGCTTGAACCATGCCCTCGCAAACGCATCTGCGAACTGGTCAGGGTTCTGATGGAACCGCTTCGAGATCGCACCATAAGAAGGATCCATCCGCATCGCCATATCGGCCGTGGTCATCATGATGGTGACCTTGCCGTTGCCATCAGCGGCAGGGGCGTGGTCTTCGTCCTTCAGGTCCTTCGGATGCCACTGCCATGCGCCTGCGGGGGATTTGACTTTCTCCCACTCATAGCCGAACAGCACGTCGAAATAGCCCATGTCCCACTGGGTCGGGTTTGGTGTCCACGCGCCCTCGATGCCCGAGGTGATGGTGTCGATACCCTTGCCGGACTTGTGCGAGCTGATCCAGCCCTGACCCATCGCCGCCATCGGTGCGGCTTCGGGTTCCGGACCGACATGATCCTCTGATCCGGCGCCATGCGACTTGCCAAAAGTGTGACCGCCAGCGACCAGCGCAACGGTTTCCTCGTCATTCATGGCCATCCGGGCAAAGGTGACGCGGATATCATGCGCCGAGCCCAGCGGATCCGGCACAGCGTCCGGTCCCTGCGGGTTCACGTAGATCAGTCCCATCATCACGGCAGCCAGCGGATCTTCCAGCTTGGCCGCGTCCGCATCGCCACTTGTGACGTTACGCTCTCCGGCATATCGGCTGTGCGGGTTGCCACTGGTGACCAGCCACTCGTTCTCCGACCCCCAGTAGACGTCCTTTTCAGGCTCCCAGACATCGGTGCGTCCGCCGCCAAAGCCGAACGTCTTGAAGCCCATGCTTTCCAGCGCGACATTGCCTGCCAGAACCAGAAGGTCGGCCCACGAGATCGCTGCGCCGTATTTCTGCTTGATTGGCCACAGCAGCATCCGCGCCTTGTCGAGGTTGCCGTTATCGGGCCACGAGTTCAGAGGCGCAAAGCGTTGCTGGCCTGTGCCGGCACCGCCACGACCGTCCTGCACCCGATATGTGCCCGCCGCGTGCCATGCCATGCGGATCATCAGTCCGCCATAATGGCCATAGTCAGCAGGCCACCATTCCTGACTGTCGGTCATCAGACCGGTAAGGTCCTGCTTCAGCGCCTTCAGATCGAGCGATTTGAACGCATCGGCATAATCAAACGCCTCTCCCATCGGGTTTGAGAGCGCGGAATTCTGGTGCAGAA
>JBGCFK010000323.1:0-4860 GCA_045106875.1 Paracoccaceae bacterium
CTGGAACCCAAACGAGAATGTCGACGTTCTGGAATACGCCTATGGCGGCATCTCGGCGTCCGGTTTCAACGCTTCACCCGGTGCGATCTGGGAGCCTGAACGCGTTGGTTGGATCAACCCCGAAGGCAGCATCGTCGGCAAGATGGAATACAAGACCAGCAACAGCGAGTCGAACCGTGAGGACTTTATAATTTCGCGCTCGGACAATGGTGCCCGCATCCTGTTCGGGAGCGACGCGCAGGGGCAGAGCAGTCGCGGACAGTTGAACGTCGACGGCAGCGGCGATGTTGAGTACATTGTCTCTTACCCCGGCAACCTGCCCGACGAGATCGAGATAGAGTTCTTCGACCTCCCACAGGGGGCAACCGCCTACTATCGCTTCGAGGGGTTGCCCGGTGACGTGGTAGTTCAGGACGCCACTCGGTATGACAATCTCGCACAGGTGCGCGCGGCGGACGAGACAGCGTGGTTTCGCGACAGCAATGGTGATTTTGTCGTCAAGATCTACGCAGATCGGTTCAATCAACGCCTCGCGCCCAGAGCTGAGACCGGTACAGCACAGCACCAGCCCTATACGGACGAGTTCACCATTGTGATTGACGCGCGAGGCTCGGCGCGACCCAGCGGGAATCGAAACCCTATTGACGCGCCAGATGACTATTTTGGGCCGGCCACACCTGGGCCCTTGCCGGAACGCGCCGAGAGCACCTCGGACACCGCTCTGATAGGTGCGGGCGACATGCGCTGGTCCGATAGCTCAGCCTGGGATCGCGAGGTGCCGGGCGCGGACGACATTGTCGTGATCGGCCAGGGCATGCGCGTGGTCCTGGACACGGATGCGGTGGTGAAGGCGATCATTGTCAATGGTGGGGAGCTTGTGGTGGAGGACAGTCAAGACCTCGCGCTCGCCGCAGACTGGATCCTCGTGATCAATGGTGGGATCTTTCAGGTTGGCACCGAGGACACTCCATTTCAGCATGATTTTGATCTGACGCTTGAGGGCGACGACCCGGGAAATGACATAGATGTGGGCGCCTTGGTGGGGTCTTCGGCGGCGAACATCGTGCGGGCGATCGGCGGTACATATGCGAACGACAATATCGAAGGGACAGAGCGCGGCGAAACAGTGGCCGCGCTGACGGGCAATGACATTGTCAGTACGGGCGCGGGCGACGACCACGTGGATCTTGGCTGGGGCGATGACAGCGCGGATGGTGGCGCAGGCGAGGACACGTTGTCGTTTGCTTCGCTGGCCCCACCGAGCCTTGAGATCAATGGACTGACCTTTGGGGCGACCGTGGACCTTGCTCTTCAAGGCTCAGCACAGAACACAGGCCATGGCACGGACACTTTCGTGAATTTCGAACACCTTCAGGGGTCCGAGTTCAATGACAACCTCCTCGGCAATGCAGGTGCCAACCGGATAGATGGTGCTGGTGGGCGAGATCTCTTGAAGGGTGAGGCCGGGGAAGACACGCTCCTCGGTGGCGGGGGCTATGATGTGTTGGATGGTGGCACCGGTGCGGATACCCTGTTCGGAGGAACGACGGGGGAAGCGGCGATCGAAATGGATATTGTTGCTTACTTTGGCGCAAGCGGACCATTGATTTTCAACTTTGGGAGCAGCCTGTCCGAGATCGACGCAGGATCTTCAGCAGAGATCCTTCAGGACACTATTGGTTCAGACATCGAGGGCTTCGCAGGCGCCTCCGACTTTTCAAATACGTTCAACGCCGAAAATATCACCACGATCACTGCCTTCCTCGGAGGCTCACAATCCGACACGTTTTTGGGCGGTTCTGGTACGGACCAGTTGCTGGGCGCCGCTGATGATGACGAGATCCATGGAAATGACGGCTCTGACGCGCTTATTGGGGAGAGTGGGAACGATGACCTCTACGGTGGTGCCGGAGCCGATGCCTTCTTCTTTGACGGCAACAACGAAGGTCACGATACGATCCACGATCTGGAACTTGGTTTAGACGCAGTTTTCATTTCCAAGGGCGTGCTGACCGAGTTGGTGTTCACTGAAACTGATGCGGATGGGAACGGAGTTTCAGACACACTCGTCACCATGCTTGGTGGAGGTGGGGACCAATCTATCACCATCATCGACCTCGACGCCGCAACGGTGGAGGCGCAAGCGAACATCAGCTTCTGAACCGGCGTTGCGAAGTTGATCACGCTACGCTGGCGCCGCTCAGCAGATACGCCGGTGTTCCCGCGACATCTCCCATAAACTCGCATTTCCCGGACAAGGGAGATGCTTGTCACCAAGGATCAGCGCGATATCGTGCCCAAACTTCGGTTGCTGCAGCATGCTGAAAAGGCCGGTCCCGTCCCTAGGACGTGTCGACACTTTGGTGTCGGTCTGGCGAACTGCTCAACGATCCCAAAGTAGCACGCCAACCGGCGATTTGGGCAGAAGAACAAGCTCACCCGCCCCCTCTCGGCGTTGTGCTTCGCAAACGCATGTCGGGCAACGGATGGGCGAAGCGCGGAAGCCGCTGCCAACTGGCGAATTTCTCTCCGGGAAACTGAGGAATTTCGCGCCGGGATCAACAGGCGATGCCCTCAGTCTGATGGAGGCTGATTTTTCGACAGACCGTCTGCTGCAGGATCGGGACTATCCGGCATCTCTGATCCATCGCGCCCAAGCATCGTCCCCGATGCCAATTCTGGCGTGTTTGGTCTGGTGCGACCGGTATGGGGCTGGTGGGCGCGCATTAATAGGCAATTGTACTTGCACGCCGATGGCCAGGACCATCGTCCCGTGCCATTGCACCCCGCCAACGGCGCGGAGGTGTCATAAACAACTACAAGATGGTCACACGTTGCCGTCCAGGTTTTGCTTACCCGCTTTGCGCAGCACCTTGAATATCCAGATTGCGGATGTATTCGGCTAGGTCCGTGGACAGGTCTTCACGTGCCAATCCAAAGTCGATCGTGGCCTGCAGGAAGCCCTGTTTCGTCCCGCAATCGAACCTGGTTCCCTCGAAGTGGAAGCCCATTACCGGCGCGTGCCCGATCTCGGCTGCGATGGCGTCGGTCAACTGAATCTCTCCGCCTGCGCCCGTCTTGCCCTCGCCCAGCGTCGCCATCACCCTCGGCGCCAGGATGTACCTGCCGATAACGGCCAGATTGGATGGAGCGACCTCCGGCTTCGGTTTCTCGACCAGCCCTTTTGCCATGATCAGCGCGCCCATGTCTTCGGACGGGTCGATCACGCCGTAGGAGGACGTCCGCTCCGGCGCGACCTCCATGGCCGCAACGATGGACCCGCCCTGACCGTGCGCCTCGTAGGCCTCGACCATCTGCGCAAGGCAGGGCTTGTCGGCAGCGATCACATCGTCAGGCAAGAGCACCGCAAATGGCTCGTCGCCAATCAGTCGGGCTGCGCAATGGACTGCATGGCCGAGCCCCAGCGCCTCCTGCTGGCGGATATAGGCGATGGCACCGGAGGACATGGTGGCGTTGCGAACCTCGGCGAGGAGATCAGTCTTGCCGTCGGCCTCGAGCTTCTGCTCCAGCAGGGGAGATGCGTCGAAATAGTCCTCCAGCGCGGACTTACCCCTAGCGGTGACGAAGATGAACTCCTCGATCCCGGCGGCACGGGCTTCGTCGATAGCGTATTGGATGAGGGGGCGGTCAACCAGCGGCAGCATCTCCTTGGGCATGGACTTGGTGGCGGGCAGGAAGCGGGTGCCCATGCCGGCGACGGGGAAGACCGCCTTGGTGACCTTGGTCATTTGAAATCACTCCAAAGATTGCAGAACTCAGAGCGCAATATCTTGGTGACTGATTTACTGCAACGATCGACGGCGGTGGAGCGCTGTATTTTGCGCAGAAATCAATCGTTCCGTCCGACCAACACAGTGCCAAAGCCAAGCGTTGCACATCTTCCGATCCAAGCTGTCCGCCGGAAGCCAAGTGCATTTGCGCAAGAACATAGAACGTGTTGATGAGGCGCTTGATCCGACGCGGGTTCGCTTCGGTCGCTGTCAGGATCATGTCGATGACGATCTCATCGTACACATAGTCGGCGGTCTTCGCGTAGGCTCCGATCAGTTCCATCGCGGCATTGTGATCAAGGCCGCGCATTACGAAGGTAAGCTGGACGATCTTCTCCAGGTACTCCTTCCCGGCCAGTGTCGCGTTGTCCTTGTAACGACGCCTGATGCCTGTACGGACAACCTCCGGCTCGACCCCGATGACGAAGGTGATGTTCGCGCTGTCCAGGTAGAGCCTGATCGCCTCATGGGCGCCGGGTGGCGACGGCGCTTCCACTTCACAACACCTGTCAGACGCCCCGATGTCTGGACAGCGGCCGCGACCCACAGCGCACTTGTGGAGGCGGTCGAGTTTCTGACGGGCGACGATGTGCAGTTCGACTTCGTGCCTGTGAAGCATCCACACAGGCTGAGACGGAAGAACAGGTCCGTGAACGAAACGACCTGAACAACAAGTTCCGTGACCTCTCGCCCATGCGACCTCGACAACCGTGGAGACCGCATGACAGAGCATGACCCGATACCCGCGCGCCTGGCCGCGCTAAAGACCACGCCGACGCCGGAGCTGAAGGCCCAGTGGCGCGAGCTCTTCGACAGCGAACCGCCACCCTTCAACCGCCGTTACCTCGAGAGCCGACTGGCCTACCGCATCCAGGAACTGACCTATGGCGGGCTTAAACCGGAAACAGTGAAAAGGCTGGAGGCCCTAGGCGAAGAACTCGACGGCGGGGACCGCAAGAAGAGCCGCGTCCGCGCCGATCACGGCCTGCCGATCACCGGGACGCGCCTGATCCGCGAGTGGCAGGGTGTCGAACACGTCGTCACGGTCACCGCGGACGGCTTCGACTGG
>JBGCFK010000324.1:0-10458 GCA_045106875.1 Paracoccaceae bacterium
CCCAACCCTGATCGCAACGTCGCCTCGCGGTCAAGTGACTTGCCCGTCAGCGACCGGGTACGGTTTGCGCGGGCAGACCCGGCAACGCATCCAGAGCGCGTGCCAGACGGCGTTCCTCCTCCAGCACGATGGCGACAAACCGCGCACGCTCGGGCGCGTCCAGTTCGGGCGTATCGCGCAGGATTTCGGCAGAAGACCGTATGGCCGTCAGGCTGTTGGCAAAGCGATCGGACACGGTTTCGCTGGCAGGTTTCGGCGTCACCTGACCACCGCCCCACAGCCGCGCGATGCGATCGCCCAGCATCTTCGTATAGGATGCGAGGGTCGCGGCGCGGAGATGATTGCCGTACTTGATATAGTAGTCGATCATTTCGGGTGTGATCTGCTCGAATGCCGGAGCACTCGTGATCGTGGACCTGTATTCGTTCTGTGTCATGGAAGACCTCCGTTGATGGATACCTTCCTCCCGTGCTGCGCCTTGGCCTCTGATGCCATTATTGCGCCGCACCATTGAGATTTGCCTTGTAATCACTCACCATTCAAGATTTTACGCTGCAATGCAGCATTGCAAAATTGATGGATCAGGGTTGCAGGAACATCCGGGTTGCAGACTCAGTCGCCCCCAAGAACCTCGATCTCGATGAAGGCGCAAGGGAAGTCGTTGCCATTCTTCACGTCATGCTCGACGCCAAGCTTGCGGAAATAGGGAACACCGTTCTGCATTGGCGCCTCGATGGGGCCATCCAGCGTGTCGATGTCGAGCTTTCCTTCAAAGAGCGGCACGACCACATAGTCATGCTCGTGGCGATGCCAGCCGGTGTTGTCGCCCTTGGCGGCAAAGGACCAGCGCCAGACCTTGACCTTGTCGTTCTCGATCAGCAGTTCGCCCCTCGCGGTGCCTGTCTCATCGCTTGCGCACATATCGGTTCTCCTTCGGCCACATTGTCGAGGCACAAGCCTGCAGGTCGGCGCGTTCTTCGACCAATCCCAAAAGCCGCCGGACCAAAGATCCAGAAGCCAAGGGGTTTTCGGAACACGTGCACTTGGAAATGCCCTGCCCCGCTAGGCGTTCTCGGGCAATTCCGATGTTCGTCATTCAGACCCGGTCGATAACACTCTAGTCCGCGTTCAGCACCACCCGCCCGTTGATCTTGCCTGCCTTCAGGTCGTCCAGCGTCTGGGACACCTCGGACATCGGGCGTGAGATCACGGGAATGTCCTTGACCTTGCCAGTGCGGACCAGAGCGATCAGTTCCCGCAGATCATTGCAAGAGCCCACATAGGACCCACGCACGGTCAGCGCCTTGCTTGGCAGCCATGGCAGCGGCATCTTGAAGTCTCCCCCATGTAGTCCCACGACCACATAGCGACCCATCTTCAGCAGCCCATGCACGCCCAGCCGCGAGGTCGCAGGCACGCCCACGGTGTCGACCACGCCGAGCAACTGGTTGTCGGTGATCTTGCGCAGCTCGGTCAGGGCGTCCTCGCGGGTGGTGTTCAGCACCGCGTCCGCGCCCAGCGAGACCGCCGTCTGCAGTTTTACCTCGTCGACATCGCAAGCGACGATCTTCTCGAAGCCCATGGCCTTGCCGATGGCAATGGCGTTCATGCCAAGCCCACCGCAGCCCATCACCGCAAGCCACTCGCCAGGGTTCATCAGGCTTTGGTCGACCTTCTTCAGCGCGCAATAGACCGTCAGGCCCGAGCACGCGTATGGCGTCACCTGATCAATATCGAGCCCGTCGATATCTACCAGAAACTTCGGGTGATCTACCACGACATACTGCCCATAGCCACCATCGCGCACGACACCGATGGCATTCATGCGGACACAGTCGTTCTCGCGCCCGGACTGGCAGGCGATGCAATCAGGCGCCATGCAGCCGATCCACGGGTGCACCATCATGGTCTTGCCGACAGGCACTTCTTCGGGGTCGGCATCGGGGCCAGCCGAGACCACCTCGCCGATGAACTCGTGCCCCAGCGCCTGGGGAAGCTTCATCCCACGCGCACCCATCTCGAGCTTGCCTTCTTCGCCTAGGTCGAAAAAGCCCTCCTGGATGTGCAGGTCGGAATGGCAGACGCCCGAACGGCGTACGCGGACCAGCACTTCGGTCCCGGTCGGCACCGGCATGGGGCGTTCACGCTTTTGTAGCGGCTTGTCGAATTCGACCAGGTCATAGCTTGTGTAGGTCTCGGCCATCGGATCCTCCCTTGTTTGCGCGCACAATGCCGTGGCTGTGCGCGCAAGGGAACCCCCGGAAGATCACGCAGGCGATGGCTCAGCGCCGACCGACGCGTGGTCCCAGATAGAGCGCCAGAGCTGCCCCGATTGCCGCCGTGCCCGTGCGCCCGAACAGGCCGATGCCGAAGAGGGCCAGCAGGAAGAAGGCGATGACTGCGCCGCCCACCGCTGTTGCGATTGCAGGGACCAGCCCCATCCGGGTGAACTGGAAGTTCTCCGCGGCCCAGCCCATCGCAGCCCCGATGATGACAGCGCCCAGCAATCCGAACATGCTTTATCCTTTCAGCAACCCACGCACGGCGCGGGTGACGGCAATCTCTCCGGTCTCGGCAAAAGCGTCGTGATTGGCCTCGATCCGGTCAAGCCGATAGCGGTAGTTGACCATCAGACCGGCTGCCTGGGCAATGCCTTTCTCGGACCTGTCACCCATCCAGTGGATGGCATGCAATTCGGCACCATTCCCCAGATGAAACCGCGCGACGGGGTCGACGGGGCCGCCCCTTGGACGTTTGGCTTCCAGAAAATACTCCGCTGCCAGACGGAGCATGCGGGGCTTCAGCGCGTCTTCGAGTGTGTTGATCCTGAACGCGGCAGAGCATGTGACCGCGTCCTCACTTTGCTGCTCGGTCATCCAGCGGGTGAAGCCGGGAACAGGCGAAAGGGTGACGAACTCGGTCACGCCAGGCAGTTCGGCGGACAGATCGCGGGCGACCTGCTTGATCAGGAACGCGCCGAAGGACACGCCGGCCAGCCCCGCCTGACAGTTCGAGATCGAATAGAAGACCGCAGTCGTCGCCGCCTCGGGCGCCACCGCATCGCGGTCGGGGTCGAGCACGCCCTGGATAGAACCCGGGATCTCGCGGGTCAGCGCAACCTCGACGAAAATCAGCGGCTCATCGGGCATCGAGGGATGGAAGAACGCGAAACATCGCCGGTCAGGCGGCGCAATACGGCGGCGCAATTCGTCCCAATCGCTGATTGCATGGACAGCCTCGTAGGCGATGATCTTTTCCAGAATCGCCGCAGGGGTCTGCCAGTCGATGGGGCGCAGCACGAGGAAACCTCGATTGAACCATGAACCCAGCAAATGCCGGAAGTCATTGTCGATACGGCGAAACTGCTTGTGCTCGCGCAGCAGTCCCAGCAGATCCGCGCGCATCTGGACAAGCCGCGCCGTGCCACCGGGTGCCATGTTCAGACGACGCAGCAACTCCTGTCGCGGAGGCTCGGTGGCGCGGAACAACCGGTTGAGCGTGTCAGAGGTCTGCTCATCCGCATAGTCATCCGCGGCTGCACATACCTCTTCGGGATCAGGGTCATATGCGCTGGCGAGATGCGAGAAGAACGCCAGCCGACCATCTGCATCAAGCCCGGCATATCCTTCCAGAATGTCGGCCGCCAACGCGACGCCGGACGCCTCGCCCTTGGCCGACATAAGCGCATCGGTGTGCGCAGCGAGCGTGGCCGCATCGCTGGCCACGGCGCCTCCGACCCGCCACGTTCCGCGGTCAAGCACAGAGCCCAACAGATCTCCCAAAGCCGTGAATCGCGACATGCCGACACTCCTTTCACCAGAGTGTTGCACTGCATCATCACAGCTTCAAGTCTGGTGATCCGGCACTGTTAGCCCGACTTCCTGTACAGACGCTTGCCATACCCATGCCATACGCTTGCGGTACAGGTGCCATACGCTTGCCATACGTCTGTTTCCGTGCAGCAGGGTCAGATAGCGGCAGCGATCGCCCGGCCCAGATCCTCCGTGCTTGCCTTGCCGCCCAGATCGCCTGTCTTCGGACCATCGGGGTCCCCCAGAACGGTCTCGATGGCACGGACGATCGCGGCGGCAGCTTCGGATTCTCCCAAATGTTCCAACATCATAGCGCCTGACCATATCTGCCCGACAGGGTTCGCGATGCCCTGCCCCGCGATGTCGGGGGCAGATCCGTGGACAGGCTCGAACATGCTGGGATAAAGCCGCTCAGGGTTGATATTGGCAGACGGTGCAACCGCAATGGTCCCGGTGACCCCGGGGCCGAGATCTGACAGGATGTCGCCGAAAAGGTTAGTTGCAACAACGACTTGGAAGCTGTCAGGCGCCATCACGAACCGCGCCGAGAGGATGTCGATATGATGCTCCTGCGTCGCGATATCCGGGTATTCGGACGACACTTCGCGAAAGCGCTGATCCCAATAAGGCATGCTGACGAAAATGCCGTTCGACTTGGTCGCCATATCAAGCTTCGTTGCGCCAATTTTTGATGCTAAATCAAAAGCATAACGCGTAATTCGGTCGCAGCCTTTGCGGGTGAATACGGCCTGTTGGGTGACGAATTCCCGGTCTGTGCCTGTGAACATCATGCCGCCGACTTGAGAATACTCGCCTTCGGTGTTCTCACGCACAACCCAAAAGTCTATATTTCCCGGTGACTTAAGCGGACACGGCACGCCGGGCAGCAGTCGGACAGGGCGCAGATTGACATACTGATCGAACTCGCGCCGGATCGGTACCAACAGCCCCCAAAGCGAGATGTGATCCGGCACGCCGGGAAACCCAACGGCGCCTAGATAGATCGCATCTGATTGAGAAAGCTGAGAGATTCCGTCTTCAGGCATCATCGCGCCCGAGGCCTTGTAGCGCTCGCAGGACCAGTCGTAGTGCGTGGTCTCGATCTTGAAACCACCCGCCGCCGCTGCAGCCTCGACGGCACGCAGCCCCTCTGGCATTACCTCATTGCCAATCCCGTCGCCCGGAATGCACGCGATCTTAAAGGTTTTCATCGTATCATACCTTCCAGCACGGATTGATCCATGCCCTTTGCTTCAAAGTGCGCGCGGACCTTGGCCATGCGCGTGAAGACGTCCTCGAACCCGGTCTGGTTGCCGTCGACATCCGTGTAGATCAGGCAACCCGTGGTTATGAAAAACGTCATCATGTCAATGGGTTGATCGGCATCGCAGACCAAGGTGTGCGCCTCGCCCGGCGGCTCCATTATGTAGGTGCCCTTCGGCGCGGTCCAGTCATGCTCGAGATATCGCCACTCGCCCTGTAGCGTGAACCCGTGCACCACGGCAGTGTGGTAGTGGCGCGGCATCTGCGTGCCGGGCGCCATGCGCAGGATATTGGTCCAGCCACCCTGACTTGTGTTGAAAGCGATGGGGCGGAACGACACGCCTTCACGGTGCGAGATCCACATGTCATCGTCTTCGAGGCAGCCATTGGCGACCAGCTCGTCCATCACGTTTACCGAGTGGAATTGCTGCGTTTGTGTGGCGACGTCCTTCATGTCGATTCCTCCGCTTTGTCATATTCTTCAAAGGCTTCACGCGCCGTGCGGAAGGCATCCAACGCCGCCGGAGCACCGCAATAGACCGCGGATTGCAGCAGGCATTCCTTGATCTCATCGCGGGAAAGCCCGTTGCGAAGGGCGCCCTTCAAGTGCAGCTTCAACTCGTCTGCCCTGCCCAAAGCGACCAGCATCCCGATGTTCAGAATGGAACGGTCCCGTCTCTCCAGCCCCGGACGATTCCAGATATCGCCCCACGCATAGCGTGTGACCCAATCCTGAAGCCCGGCGTTGAAATCATCCATCTTCGCCAGCGATGCATCGACATAGTCATCGCCCACGACCTCGCGGCGGGTCTTGAGCCCGGCCTCCCAAAGCGCGTCCTTGCGTGGCTGATCACTCATGCCAGCACCCGCACCGGCGTGCCAGCGTCCCATTGCTCGATGCTTTCAACCATTTGCTCGTAGAAGGCGCGGTAGCATCCGTCCGTGACATAGCCCAGATGCGGCGTCAGCAGGCTGTTCGGTGCGTTCCGAATTTTTGCTTTTGGGTCAAGAGGTTCAGAGTCGTAGACGTCCACGCCCGCGCCCGCAATCGTACCAGCCTCAAGCGCCGCGATCAGGGCATCCGTATCGACAATCGGTCCGCGCGAGGTGTTCACCAGAAACGCTGTCTTCTTCATCAGGCCCAGTTCGCGCGCGGTGACCAGCCCACGCGAGCGTTCACCCAGTTTGTAGTGGATTGTCAGAAAGTCTGATCTTGCAAACAGCTCATCCTTTTCCACGCGCTCCACCCCATGTTCGGCAGCGCCTTCTGTGGTCAGGTTCGCCGACCACGCGATCACATTCATGTCGAAGACCTGTGCGATCTGCGCCATCTTTTGGCCAAGCCGCCCCAGCCCCAGCACGCCCAGCGTCTTGCCCTGCATGTCCACACCCAGTGTGGTGATCCAGTTCCCCGTGCGCATCCGCGCATCCTCGATGTGGATGTTCCGCGCGAGACTCAGCATCAGGCCCCAGGCCAGTTCCGGTGTCGCCTGCGCCGAGTTCGAGGTGCCGCAGACGGCAATGCCACGCTCCTTGCAGTACTCCATATCTATGGCGTTGTTGCGCATGCCAGCTGTGGCAAGCAGCTTGACGTTTGGCAGACGCTCCAGCAAGTCGCGCTGAAATGGCGAGCGCTCGCGCATCACACCGATGACATCAAAGGGTTGCAGCCGTTCTGCGAACCCGTCCAGCCCCTCGTAGACGTCGTGGAAGAAGGTAACCTCATGCTGGGCTAGCAGGCCCGACCAATCGGCCATGTCCTTGGCAACGTCCTGATAGTCGTCGAGAATGGCTATTTTCATGGATGTCTCCTCATGTTTTCTGATGTCGCCTCAGGCGATCTTGTAGTGATTGATGAAGTCCCGTTCAGGCGTGATGCCAATGCCCGGACCAGATGGCAGACTGACGGAACCGTGCGAAGCTTTGACCTGCGACTGTATGTTCAGCGGCTGTTCGGACAGATCGTCGCGGAACGTATTGGGCGTCGTGTCGAATTCCAGCATCGGCTCCCACGGATGCAGGCCACCTGGCATCGGCGCCATCGCCGCAAGCAGGTGCATGTTGGTTGCGACCGCCACAGCAGAGCCCCACACGTGATTGATCACCGGGGTCAGGTGCGCGTGGCAGAGCGAGACAACCTTGAGGTATTCACTGATGCCGCCCAGCCCGCAGACTTCCGGTTGCGCCAGCCCCACGGCGCGCGCCTCAAGCAGATCACGCCACCCCCAACGGGTAAACTCGGCCTCGCCGCCCGAGATCGTAGTCCGTAGCTTGGCACGAAGTTCGGCGTACCCGGCGCGATCCTCCGGTGCGACCGGCTCCTCGAACCAGTATGCGTCCAGCTCGTCCAGCGCGTAGCCCAGTTTCATCGCGTCCATAAGATTGTAGCAATGGTTGGCATCGACGGCAAAGCGGAAGCTGTCGCCCACGCCTTCTCGCACCGCCGTGGCGAGCCGTATGTCGGCGTCCACGCCCAGCCCGACCTTCATCTTGGTCGCGGCAAAACCCATTTCGCGGATGGCCGCGGCTTCCTCGCGGAAACTTGCGGCCAGTGCGTCAACAGGTTTGCGTTCCAGCATCATGCCATAGCCATAGACTGGCAAACGGTCGACAGTTGGTCCTCCAAGCATCCGGTAGAGCGGCAGTCCTGCGACCTTGCCCGCGATGTCCCATAGCGCGATGTCCAGACCCGAGAGCGCCTGGATCGGCATCCCCTTCTGCCCATGATCACGCAGCATGTTGTAGCAATGCGCCCAGATCGCCTCACGTGCCAGTGCATCGCGGCCAAGCACCATGGGCTGGAGAACCTGCTCGACGATCGTTTTGTTGGCCAGTGCGACAGGACCTGGGCCGAAGCATTCGCCCCAACCGGTGACGCCCTCACTCGTCTCGACCTCGACAAGATGCGCGGTACGCTTGGCGTAGTATTGCTGCGAGTAGCCAAGCTCGCGTTCCATATCCGTGGACAGCACATGAGAGGTCACGCGGGTGATCTTCATATCAGCCCCTCGTCGCGACGGCCTGGCGCGCCAACGCTTCATAGTCGTCCAGAATTTCGTAGCATAGGGTAACTGTGCGTGTCTCTGGATCCCAGAAAGCGTTGTCCTCGCCGCAGGTTGCAGCCTCGATGGTCAGCCCAACGTCGAGTACAAAATTCGCATCCAGAGTGCCCGCGACGAACTCAAGCAATTGAGCCTCGCGCAGCAGAGCCTCCCAATCGCCGCCACGGCCGTATTGGACAGTAACGGACTGACCGGGTGACGCGTTGACGTCGCGCATATGCGGGTCCAGCAGGACATCCCAGCCATCGACCGCTTGCTCGTAGTCGAATGCACAGGTCTCGGCGCGTTCCTCCGGCAGACCCCAGACTTCGACCAGCTCTTCTGCGCGTCCGGGCACCTCGGCCGCCAGGAAGCAGATCACGCGGAGGCCACGCTGCGCGTCGAGATCGTGTTCGTCGTAGTAGGCAGGCGCGAGGCCCTCGGCCTCGTTGCGTTCGTGGCTGACAATCCAAAGCTCGGCTACGTCCAGCAAACGTTCTGCCCGGTCCTCGCCTTCATCATCCAGCATCAACAGCGTTGCAAAGCTGTCGGCGGCGTCTTCCTCCTGCCCGATGACCGGCAGATCAAGCTCGGAAATCAGCAGATGCGCCGCCTCGTGCCAAAGCGTGTGCTCGGCATTGGACAGCACAATCGTGTCGATCTCTTCGTCTGCAAATGCGGGCGTTGTCAGAAGTGCGGCAAGGATCAGGGCGCGCATGATGCACCTCCGTGGAAATCAAGCAGCAGAGCATTCACTGTCTCGGGCGCCTCGTACATGGCCCAGTGTCCGCAATCTGGAATCAGCTCGGTGCGGACATCGGGTCTTGCTGTACGGCAGAGCCGGAAGCGTTCCGCGATCGGGGGAACCGCTGCCGCGTCATGGTCACCATAGATCACTGCGGCAGGGCAGGAAAGCTGGGCAAGACGCTCGGGCGTGCCCTCGGCCCAGGACAACCTGCGCGAATCGAACCTCGTCCTCGCAACATTCTTCGTCTGCATGTCGATGGCCCAGTCGTCAATCTTGGTCTGGTCCCAAAGCATCAGCTTGCCGAGGTTGTCCCTGTGCATGGCGCGCAGTTCCTCGTCTCGGGGCGGGCGCCCCAGACGTTCCGCCATACGCCGCCGTGAATCGAGGGTAAAGCCGCGCCCCTCCGGCTTGCCATAGCCCGCCCCTCCGGTCATCGAAAGCGATGCCGAAAGCGCGCCCAGCCGAACGGCCATATCCGCAGCGATGAAACCGCCGAAGGAGAACCCCGCCAGATGCACACGCGCCTGTCCTCGGGTCATCTCGCGGATCGCCGCTTCTGTCGCTGCCAGATAGTCCGCAACCGGCGTCTCCCACGGAAGCGCTTCGGAGTCCCCGTAGCAAGGCAAGTCAACTGCCAGAACGCAAAAGCGCGTCGCCAGCGAATCTACGTTCAGAACCCAGTGTTCCCAGGACCCTGCACCGCCGTGCAACAGTACCAATGGCTCTCTATCTATCGACAGATTGGAACCTATTGATCGATAGGCCACTCCGCCCGAGGTCCGCTCGAATGGCGTTTCAATCTGACGACGATCCATTGGCTGTTCCATTGCGCCTCCCTCCACCGGGCTTAGCCAACCGGCGAGGCTTCCACAATCGTGCGAGATCGCGTATGGGATTTTGTATACGCCGGTATACAGTGGAGGCAGGCATGAACGTGCAATCAAACATCCGCGAAAGCGTGACCGAGGCAGAGTGGCAGACCCGTGTGGATCTGGCCGCCTGCTACCGTCTGGTAGATATGTTCGGCTGGTCTGACTTGTTGGGCACACACATTTCGGCAAGAGTGCCCGGCCAGGACGACGCTTTCCTGATCAACCCCTACGGACTGCTGTTCGACGAGATCACAGCCTCCTCTCTGGTGAAGGTCGACGAGGAAGGCAATATCCTCTCACCCACCGAGTACCACATCAATCCGGCTGGCTTCGTGATCCACTCGGCAATTCATATGGCGAAGCCGGAGCTTGCCTGCGCGCTCCACACGCATACGCCTGCGGGAACTGCGGTGTCGACGGCCAAGGCCGGGCTGAAGCCACTGACCCAGCACGCGCTCGCTATCATCGCTCATACCGCCTATCATGGCTATGAAGGCATCGCGACAGACCTTTCGGAACGCGACAGGCTGGTCGCTGATCTTGGTGATGCCAACTTGTTGTTCTTGCGCAATCATGGGCTGCTGACGGTGGGCCGCACCATCGCTGAGGCATTCGTCTGGATGTACCGGGCAGAGCGTGCCTGCCGCATGCAAGTGGCTTTCGACCAGACCGGTGAGGAGGCCATCGAGATCCCGCAAGATTATCTGGATGGTTTGCAGGAA
>JBGCFK010000325.1:0-6332 GCA_045106875.1 Paracoccaceae bacterium
CTAGCGAAAGATACCTCTCAAGCAATTGTCAGCGGTTTACATCATGACCACTCTACCCGAAAAATCCGAGAAGAAGCTGGGGCTCGTCATCGACCTCGACATCTGCGTTGGCTGCCACGCCTGCGCGGTATCCTGCAAGGAATGGAACACTGGCGGCTACGGCGCGGCCCTGTCGGATCAGGACCCATACGGGTCGGACCCCACCGGCACATGGCTCAACCGCATCCATACGTTCGAGGTCCAGCCCCATGAAGCGCCCGCACAGATCGTGCACTCCCCGCGCTCGTGCCTGCATTGCGAAGACGCGCCCTGCGTGACCGTCTGCCCGACGGGCGCTTCCTATAAGCGTGTCGAGGACGGCATTGTCCTGGTGAACGAAGACCATTGCATGGGCTGCGGACTTTGCGCCTGGGCCTGCCCTTATGGCGCACGGGAACTGGACGCGGCTTCGGGCGTCATGAAGAAATGCACGCTCTGCGTGGACCGGATCTATAACGAGAACATCCCCGAGGTTGACCGCGTGCCCGCCTGCGTCCGCTCCTGCCCTGCGGGTGCACGGCATTTCGGCGATCTGGGCGATCCGAACAGTGATGTCTCTCATATGGTGGCGGAACGAGGTGGCGTGGACCTGATGCCCGAGCAGAACACCAAGCCCGTGAACAAGTACCTGCCGCCCCGGCCCAAGGACCGCGCCCCGGGGCCGGATCTGGCCGCGCTGGCGGAACCCGAGGCCAAGGGCTTCCTCGGATGGCTCGACCGCGCGCTGGAGAAGATCTGATGCATCCCCCCCCCTCCATGATCGTTTTCACCGTTCTTACAGGGCTTGGCCTGGGCATGATCGCCTGGATCGGGCTGGGGCTGGGCTCGGAAAGCCATTTGTTTGGCTGGATTGCAGGGCCGCTTTCGCTGGCCATCGCAGGCATTGGCGGCGCGGCATCGCTTGGCCACCTTGCGCGACCTGACCGGGCGTGGCGGGCGTTCAGCCAGTGGCGGTCGTCTTGGCTCAGCCGCGAGGCTTGCCTGATGATCGCAGCGAAAGTCACGTTCCTGGCGTATCTTGCGCTTTGGTTGCTGCTGGACATAAGGATCGCAGCGCTTGGCTGGCTGGCAGCGGCGCTTTGCGGCGCGACCGTGTATGCGACCGCGATGATTTATGCGCAGCTTCGGACGGTACCGCGTTGGTCGGCCACTCCGACACCTCATCTCTTTCTGGTGCTGTCGCTGACGGGCGGCGTCCTTGGTGGCTCCGCGATCAAGGCTGCGATCGGGTTGGATGTGCCGACAGGATACATTCTGGTCTGGCTGATCGTCGCAACAGCGGTTGCGATCTGGTGGCAAACCCAGGCCGCAGGCGCCAGACGCGGCTTCCACGGATCCTCGGCAGAAACCGCGACTGGGCTTTCGGGCCTGGGACAGGTGCGCTTGCTGGAACCACCGCATACAGGGTCGAACTACCTGCTGAAGGAAATGGCGTATAAGGTAGGCCGCCAGCGGGCCTTCCAGTTGCGCAAGCTTGCAGCCTTTCTTGGGTTCGCGACGCCGGTTTTGCTGGCGGTTCTGGCCTACGCGTTCGAAGGACTGGATTTCGCCGCACCGTTCCTGATTCTGGCTTTGATCTCGCACCTTGTCGGAATTACAGCGCTTCGGTGGTTGTTCTTTGCCGAGGCCGAGCACGTCCAGGCGCTTTATTACGGCGTGAAGTGATACCGCCACCAGGCGCCAACACGAGCGACGAGCCAAAGGCGAGGACGCGAGGCAAGGTCGTCTTTGGACTGCTCGCAGTCCAAAGCCAGTTTGCTTCGCGCCGCCTGACACCTACACTCCCGCCATGCGCGCTTTTGCTCAATTGCTGGAAAACCTGCTGTTCAGCCCGGGGCGGAACGCCAAGCTGACACTGCTGGTCGAGTATTTCCGAACCACACCTGACCCGGACAGGGGGTGGGCGTTGGCCAGCCTTGCCGGTGATCTCGATCTTCCGTCGCTCACGCCCTCGCGCATCCGTGGACTGGTCGAGGAACGGGTCGATCCCACACTCTTTCGGCTCTCGTATGAATATGTGGGCGATCTGGCCGAAACCGTCGCGCTGATCTGGCCGGGCGGCGGTGACACGCCGCCGCAGGTTGGCGAAGTCGTCGATCTTCTGGCCGGGTCGGGACAGGTCAACGCCAGCGCGCAGCTTGCCGACTTGTGCAACCGAATGGGTCCGTCGGAACGCCTCGCGTTGATCAAACTCGCGACCGGCGGCATGCGGGTCGGGGTCTCAGGCAGGCTGGTCCGCACAGCACTGGCCCAGATGGCAGAAGGTGAGACGGGGCGAGATCTCACGCGTATCGAGGAACTCTGGTTCGGCATCAGCCCGCCCTACGCGGACCTTTTTGAGTGGCTGGAGGGTGGTCGGGAGCCGCAAGTAGACCTCAGCCTCGCCTTTCGGCCTGTGATGCTGGCAAACCCGCTGGACGAAGAGCGGCTGAAGTCACTGTGTCCCGAAAACTATGTTGCTGAGTGGAAATGGGATGGCATCCGCATTCAGGCCTCCAGCTTCGATGGCGAACGGCGGCTTTATACCAGAACAGGCGACGATATCGGGCCCAGCTTCCCTGATGTATTGGAGACCATGACATGGTCCGGGACCGTTGATGGAGAACTCCTGATTGTCCGCAATGGCATCGTTGCGCCTTTTGCGGAGTTGCAGAAGAGGCTGGGCCGCAAGCGTGTCGGCAAGAAGACACTGACAGAGAAACCTGCGCACCTTCGGCTCTATGATCTGCTGCATGACGGGCAGAGAGACCTGCGCGAGCAGCCGCTGACAGCAAGACGTCAGGCGCTGATCACATGGCTTGGCTCCAACGCAACCCCGCGTACTGACATGTCGGAGGATGTTCCCTTCGAAAGCTGGGACGGCCTTGCCGCTATCCGTGCTGAAGCGCGCGCAATCGGTCAGGAAGGACTGATGCTGAAAGAGCGCACGGCGCCCTATACGGGCGGGCGACCCATGGGGCCATGGTTCAAGTGGAAGCGCGATCCGCTGAGCGCTGACTGTGTGATGGTGTACGCCCAGCGCGGACATGGCAAGCGCTCGTCCTATTACTCGGATTATACATTTGCAGCATGGCGCGAGACGGGCGGCGGCGTCGAGCTTGTACCTGTAGGCAAAGCCTATTCGGGATTCACGGACAAGGAGCTGGCCAAGCTTGACCGCTGGGTGCGCAACAACACGACCGAGCGCTACGGACCTGTGCGCGCAGTGACACCCGAAATCGTGCTTGAGATCGCGTTTGACTCGATCCAGCGATCCAAAAGGCACAAATCTGGCGTTGCCATGCGATTTCCAAGGGTCAAACGCATCCGCTGGGACAAACCCGCCGCAGAGGCTGATCGCCTGACGACGCTTGAAGCGTTGATTGTGGATTGAGAGGGCCTTCGGCCCATCCCGCTGCCCCCGACGCCCTTCGGGCGCCGTGTCCAGCGTGACCAGGCCCGCCCCCACCCCCACCGCCGCCAGGGATCGCGGAGCGATCCCTGGCGGCGGTGGGGGTGGGGGCGGGCTTTGACGGCTGAGCGTGCCACGCGTCAGCGTGGTGCGCGCAAGGCGGAACCTGGCGCCTCGCATCATAGCCAATGTGCCATTGCTCCACGGCGTGCAGCGCGCCGGCCATATCTTGGGCATCAGGTGTTGGGGGTCTCTACGATCACGACATTCACGCCGCTGATCTTCGACTTGTCGGAGAAGATCGGGTACGAGCGCAGTGCATATGTCCTGTCCTTGGACGTAATCTCCCGCTCGACATCGGTGCCCAGCGAGAACGTCTGTTCGACGACATCAACCAACGCAGGAAATCCAGGCGGCATCGCGCACTGGCTGACGTGGGGTGATTCGGACAGCACCACCACATCGAACAGGCTTTCCGCCGCCTTGCTCGCCTTCGCGATACGGCGCAGCGTGTCGATGACCAGAACGGGCACGCCTATATTGGCAAGCATCGCGTCCTGTTCTTCGCTGAGTGTGGCAAGTGCGTGAGATGTGATCGTGAGCTCTTCGTTGATGGTCACAAGCTCCTCATTGGTCGATTGCAGTTCCTCGTTCGAGGTTTCAAGCTCTTCGATCAGCGCCAGCAGCTCTTCATTGGTCGCCTGCATCTCCTCGGTGGTCGTGTGCAATTCTTCATTGGTCGAGCTGAGGTCTTCGATTGTCTGGATCAGCGCCGCACTGGTCGCTTCCAGTTCGCGTTTCAGTTCGGCAATATTAGGCTCGTCCTGTGTCTCGGATGAGTCATCGTCACCTGTGACAAAGCGGTTGATGCTAAGCAGAACTGTCCGATCATGTGATCGGTCGTCGAGGATCGGCACGGCTTCAAGCTGGAAGCTCTCGCCGGGAAACTGGTCGAACTTTCGCATGTTGCCCGTTTGCCTTCGGCGAGTGCGGATGGCTGTGGTCACGAGCACCTGCGCCTCGCTGCCAAAGGGTTCCATCAACAGGCTGCTGTTCAGTTCGGGTGTATTGGCCTCGGCGAGGGTCAGAAACCGGTTGACCTCGCCGAATACGCGCAGAATCCTGTGACGTTCATCGAACAGCATCACCGCCGGGCCAATGCCCTTGGCCAGCGCCACGAACATCTCGTCATTGCTGGTGGCGGCATCTTGGCGATCAGCGCTTGCTGCCGCAACGCTGCGTATGGGCGTCAGTTTCGGATGCGCGCTCAGCCTGACCGACTTTCCCGGACCTGCCACCTGGCGCTTGCGAAAGAGGTTCAGTGCAGGGTCCGTGCGCCCGAAGAGGTCCTTGGACACCGAGACCGACTCCGCCAATCCCAGAAACAACAGTGCGCTGCTTTCCAATGCAGTGTGAAAGCGCGCAAGCGTCCGATCCTGCAGGTGATTGTCGAAATAAATCAGCAAGTTGCGGCAGCAGATCAGGTCGATGCGCAGGAATGCCGGGTCCTCGAAAACATTGTGACGCGAGAACACGATCAGGTCGCGCAAGGAGCGGCGCACAGCAAGCTCCTCGCCCTCGATCCGGAAATACCGGTCCAGAAGCGGCACGTCGATGTCCGCGCTCGCCGTAGATGGGTAACGCCCTGTCCTTGCGACGGAAAGGGCTGCCTCATCGAGATCCGTGGCAAAGATCATCAGTCGAGACTTGTCGAGATAAGCAAGCCCGCCCATGGCCTCGGCAAAGAGGATTGCAATCGAGTAGGCTTCCTCGCCGGTTGCACATCCTGCGACCCAGACCCGGATCTGGCGGTCCCCGGCCATTCGAACCAACTGTTCTATATGTGCCCTAAGCGCCGCAAACTCGGACTTGTCACGGAAGAACCGGGTGACCGAGACCAGAAAGTCGCTGTAAAGCGCGTCAACTTCCTCGGGCTTGTTCCGGCACAGCCCGACATAGTCGATCAGCGATGTGAGATTGTTGATTGCCATACGCCGGTGGATGCGCCGCTCTATGGTTGTCATCTTGTAGCCGCGGAAGTCCACATGCGTCCGGCGACTGAGCAGTGCGAACAGCTCGTCTATGGCCGAGGTCGCGTGCGCGCCTGACAGCATAGGCTGCTCCATCTTCAGGGTTTCCGGCAATTTGGCCAGATGCGCGCCCAGATCCTCCGGGGTCATGATCAGGTCGACAAAGCCCGTGCGCAGCGCAGCCAACGGCATGCCGTCATATTTTGCCGAGTCAGCATGCTGCGCGAAGGTAGTGCCACCGGCTTCACGGATTGCAGCGATGCCATGCGCACCATCCGAGCCGGTGCCCGACAGCACGATGCCGACGGCGTTTGTACCGTGGTCCTTGGCGATGGACTCGAAAAGGCGGTCCACCGAAGGTTTGGGCGTTCCGGCCTTTTCGCTGGGCGGCATCAGTCGCACGCGTGCGCCTTCGACGACAACATCGTTGCGCGGCGGCGTGATGTAAGCTGTGTTGGGCTGCATCACCATGCCGTCCTCGATCTCACGCACCTTCAGATGCGTCTCGCGGTCAATCAGCGAGGTCAGCAGGCTCTTGTGTTTGGGTGACATGTGCTGAGCGACCACATAGGCCGCAGGCACGTCCAGAGGCGCATATTTAAGCAGTTCGGAGATGGCCTCCAACCCGCCTGCCGATGCACCGATGCCAACCACGAAAAGCTCCGTGGCAGCTTTTTCAACTTGGTCTTCGGTTTCCGCTTCGCCGTCCACCCGATATCCTGCTCGCCGCGATACACCACATCACACTGCCTCCCCCCCGAGAGAATACTAATATTACGTTACTGCCTTTGGTTGAGTTTTGCCAGCCAAGAATCCACCCTGGGGCGCTGGGCTTATTCCAGCAGCCGCGGATCGAAGGGGTAATTGGTCAG
>JBGCFK010000326.1:0-7218 GCA_045106875.1 Paracoccaceae bacterium
GGTGACCAGCACAGGCACCTTGCCCGCAGGGTTCATGCGCAGGAAGTCCAGCCGGCGTTCCCAAGGGCGCTCCTCGACCAGATCCACTTCCACCCGCTTCTCCGCCAACACCAGTCGCACCTTGCGGCAATACGGTGACAGAGGCAGATGATACAGTCTGAACATAGGGCCCCGGAACAGAAATGGTGGCGCCAATTCGACGGCGCGGAAGGTTGAACCTTCTATGTCCAATCCACCCGCCCCTTGCAAGCCCTGTCCGTTCGCGATTGAGTGGACCACTGAGAGCAAATTGCAACCGAGAGGCATCCAGATGGCCAAGACGTTCGTACTGATCCACGGCGCATGGCATGGCGGTTGGTGCTGGGAGAGGGTGGCAGACATCCTGCGCACGCGCGGGCACCGGGTCACAACCCTCACACAGACCGGGCTGGGCGAGCGGCGCCACCTGATCTCGACCAATCTGACGTTGGACACCTTCATCCATGATGCGACGAACCATCTGACCTACGAGGATCTGACGGACGTGGTTCTGGTCGGACATTCCTTTGGCAGCAACGCCGTTTCGGGTGCAGCCGAGCGCATGCCAGAGAGAATCGCCGAGGTCGTCTACCTCGACAGCACCATCCTCGGCCCCGGCGAGCGGCTGGTCGATCATATGTCGCCCGGCGCGCTGCGCGACCGAGTACAGGCAATCAAGGGCAGCCCGGACGGAATATCACTGCCGCCGCCCCCGGCGGAGATATTCGGCGTGCTTGATCCTGCTGATCAGGCTTGGGTCGAGGCAAGGCTGACCCCGCATCCGATCTCGACGATGCTGGCACCGCTGCCGATAACAACCGCGCCGGGGGCGGGCAAACGGACGCGGTACATCGCCTGCATGGAACCGCTCTATCATCCGCGCGAGCGGGTACGGGGCTGGGCGGACACCTATGGCTGGCCCGTGAGCGAGATCTCGACAGGGCATGATGCAATGGTCACGGCCCCTATGGCTCTTGCTGATCTGCTGGACGCATGAAGGCGCTATCAATATGACGTGGGCGGGTACAGAGCAAGCTGCACAACTGCTGGCCGATCTGCGCGTGCGCAACGGAACGAATTCTCCCGACAGGCTCGCTGTCGATGATCTGCCCGAGGACATTCGACCACCGGATCTGATGGCCGCTTACGAAGTGCAGGCCCGCTTGCGCGCGATACTTTCAAGCCGCAGTCCTGGACCGCAGATGGGATGGAAGATCGGCTGCACGACGCCTGTCATGCAGCAATACCTCAGCATCCCGCACCCTTGCGCCGGGACGCTGTACCGCGGCTCGATCCAGCGTAATGCGGGAACACTGGTCGCAACAGATTACCTGAAACTTGGTCTTGAATGCGAGATCGCCGTACAGTTGGCTCGGGATCTGCCATTGCAGGATCAAATATATGAACGTGCGCATGTGGAAAGCGCTGTCTGGGGGGTCATGGCCTCGATAGAGATCGTCGAGCATCGCTTCGCCGATTTCAAAAAGGCCGCGACACCCAGTCTGGTTGCGGATGATTTCTTCTCGGCAGGCTGCGTTCTGGGACACCCAATACCTCTGGATCATGCAGGAGACCTGGCAAAGCTGCAGGGCGGTTTTGCGGTTGGCGGGGGGCACCCCGCCCAGACCGGAACGGGCGCAGAGATCCTGGGTCACCCGCTCGTTGCATTGGCTTGGTTGGCGGATCAGGCAGCCCGGCTCGGCACACCCTTGCAGGCCGGGCAGGTTGTGACACTCGGCAGCGTAGTCAAGACGATCTATCCGAAACCGGGACAACGCATCGAGGCCCGCTTCACCCGCCTGCCATCCGTCAGCGTGGACGTGGTCTGACCGGCAGGGCAGCGAAAGGCGCCCCGGACGGCATAGACTATGGTGCGCCGTCCGGTCGCACGTCTTTAAGTCTCTGTTTTTAAACAATATATCCCGACGCACGTATGTTTCAGCGCTGCTTGACACCCTTTGCACTGCAACATACGGTGCGCCCGATCTTGACTGAAGGATTCCTTAACGGAATTCGCGGTCGCGTTGGGAAGAGGTTTCGGCCATCACAGGGCCTGCAAACGAACGGGGTGATCGCGCGGGCCGTCTTCGAGACTTGGACCGACGCATCGAGAAAGCCCGGACGGCAGGCGCTCCGAAACCACGGACCGGCAAGGACAAATACGCCGCCATGTCGATGGCGTGGCGGATGGTTATCGAGCTGGTCGTCTCCATGATGGTCGGCGCGGCGATGGGATGGGGGCTTGACTGGCTCTTCGGCAGTTTGCCGCTATTTCTCATCGTCATGATTTTGTTCGGCTTCGCGGCCGGTGTTCGCATGGTGATGCGCACCGCTGAGGAGCTGCAGAGAAAGCAAGCGGCCGATTCGGCTGCTGAGGACGAGAGGGCCTGAGGGCATGGCAACCGGCGCAGACGGAGCACCCGTCATCGATCCGATGAAGCAGTTCATGGTCTCTCCGCTGTTTGGCGGCGGCCAGATCGAGAGCTTCCTGACGATAACGAACTCGACCTTGTGGATGGCATTGTGCGTTGCCGCCGTGACCGGATTGTTGGTCGTCGGCATGCAGGGCCGCGCCTTGGTGCCGACGCGGATGCAGTCTGTGGCCGAGCTGCTTTACTCGTTCGTGCGATCGATGGTGCTGGATGTGATGGGTGAGGAAGGCAAAAAGTTCTTCCCGTATATATTCACCCTGTTCATCTTCATTCTGCTTTCAAACCTGCTGGGGATGCTACCTGGCTCGTTCACAACCACTTCTCATATTGCCGTGACAGGCATCTTGGCTATGGGCGTGTTCCTGACTGTGGTGATCCTCGGGTTCATGAAGAACGGAACCGGGTTCCTGAAACTGTTCTGGGTCGATAGCGCGCCGCTCGCGCTTAGGCCACCGCTGGCCCTGATCGAGATCATCTCGTTCTTTGTGCGCCCGCTCAGCCACTCCATCCGTCTTGCCGGCAACATGATGGCCGGACACGCGGTTCTAAAAGTGTTTGCCGGTCTGCTGGCCCTGCTGATCCATAGCGGTCTGGGGCTGCTGGCCATACTGCCCATGGGGATGATGGTCGCCATGACCGGGCTGGAGTTGTTGGTGTCCTGCGTGCAGGCTTACATCTTCGCCATTCTGACGTGCATCTACCTGAACGACGCGCTGCATCCGGGCCACTGATCAGCGCACCCAATCCAGTCCATAGGAGAACAACAATGGAAGTTGAAGCAGCACAGGCCTTTGGTGATGGTCTGAAATACATTGGTGCCGGTCTTGCCTGTACCGCCATGGCCGGTGCCGGGATCGGTGTGGGTAACGTGGTCGGTAACTACCTGGCTGGCGCACTGCGCAACCCGGCCGCTGCCGCCTCGCAGACTGCAACCATGTTTCTGGGCATCGCTTTCGCGGAAGCGCTGGGGATCTTCGGGTTCCTGATCGCACTGTTGCTGATGTTCGCAGTCTAAGCGACGCGAACGACAGAGACCGGGGCGGCCGCAATTCGTGGCCGCCAAGTGCCCCTTTTGGGGCTCTTTAGACCTATCGGAGAGCGTCCATGTCCATGGCCTCCCTATTCGTAATGGCTGCCGCCGCTGCCGGTGACGGTGCGGAACAAGCCAAAGGCGGATTGCCTCAACTGAACGTCGAGACGTTCCCCAGCCAGATCTTCTGGCTCGTGGTGACAATGGTCGGGCTGTTCTATCTGATGTCGAAGATCGCGCTGCCGCGCATTGCTTCGGTGTTGGAAGAGCGTGCCGATGCTATTGCTGACGAACTGGATCAAGCAGAAGAATACAAGCGCAGAGCACAGGAAGCGGAAGAGACCTACGAGAAGGCTCTGTCCGACGCTCGTGCCCGTGCAACCGAGATCGCAGCGCAGAAGCGCGCCGAGATCGAGGCCCAAGTTGACGCCGCCATGGCCGAAGCGGATGCTGAGATAGCCGCGCGCACGGCAGAAGGCGAGAAGCGCATCGCTGAAATTCAGGCCAGTGCGGCCGAAGCCGTGACTTCAGTGGCTCAGGACACTGCTGTCGCTGTGGTCGAGGCGATCATGCCGGACGCCGCTGATGCGAGCGCCCTGCAAGCTGCTGTTCAAACTCGGCTTGGGAGCTGAACCATGGAGATTTTCTACAATTCCGATATCACTGTCGGGATCAGCTTTGTCGTGTTCTTCTCCCTCCTCGCTTATCTGGGCGTCTACAAGTTGATCGGCCAGAAACTGGACGATCGCGCACAGGGAATTCGCGATGAACTGGACGCGGCGAAACGTCTGCGCGAGGAAGCACAGGAAATTTTTGCCGAGTTCGAGCGCAAGCAGAAAGCGGTTGAAGGTCAGGCGGCCGAAATTGTCGCCCATGCAGAAGCCGAAGCAGCAGCAGCAGCCGAGCGCGCGAAGGATGACATTGCCAACTCGATCGAACGGCGTCTGAAAGGCGCCGACGACCAGATTGCTCTCGCCGAGAGCAATGCGATAAAACAGGTCAAGGATCACGCCGTCTCAGTTGCAATTCAGGCAGCTCAGGACGTGCTGACAGCAAAGCTGGGAGCTGAGAAAGCTCGGGGTCTGACTGACGCCGCCATTCAGGACGTCGCCAAACGCCTGCATTGAGAATGCTTGGTATAATCACATAGTCACATCTAGAGCCTGGGCATCTCGCTCAGGCTTTTTTGTGTTCGGAGTTGAGTGGATGCTTCTGATCACTCGTCAGGTGTGAAGCCCAACGAATATCACTCCCTGAGTGCGCCACCCAAAGTGTAGAGTGCAGCCGCATGGGTCAGTGTGGGCGTTAATTCAATGCGGGCGCTGCGCTCCGTCCATCGCGATCTTCACGGTCGCAGTCAACTCGTTCAGTGAAAATGGCTTCGGCAAGAACAAGAAGTCATTGTCTGTCAGATTGCGCTGGAACGAGTCCTCAGCGTAACCAGAGATAAACACCACCCTGAGATCGGGACGCAGGATCCGGGCTTTGTTTGCGAATGTCGGGCCATCCATGCCCGGCATGACGACATCGGACACCAGAACATCAACTTCGTCGGGGGCATTCTCGAGCAATGCGATCGCCACTTCTGCCGATTCCGCTTCGATGACCCTATATCCCCGCAGCTTGAGCGCGCGGCTGGCAAACGAGCGCACAGGAGCCTCGTCCTCGACCAGCATGACCGCCCCTTGACCGGTCAGATCGGTTCCTTCAGGTTCGGGTGCAGCAATCTTCGGCACTTCGTCCCGCACTTCCGAGTAGGCCCGAGGCAGCAAGATGGTAAACCTCGCACCGCCTTCGTTCTTGTTCTGGACGTAGATGTATCCACCAGACTGCTTGACGATGCCATAAACTGTCGACAAACCAAGCCCGGTGCCCTCACCTTGCGGCTTCGTCGTGAAGAAGGGGTCGAACACCTTGTCGATGACTTGCGCATCGATCCCGGTGCCATTATCCGACACACTTATCTCCACGTACTCGCCGGGTGGCACCGAAATTCCGGGGAACTGTTGATCCTGCGCCAGTTTGCGATTGCAGGTTGCAATGGTGATCACTCCACCGCTGGGCATGGCATCCCGCGCATTCACCACCAGGTTCATCAGTGCTTGCTCAAGCTGCTGGTTGTCGGCTCGCACCGACCCAAGATCGCGCCCATGATCGAGCGAAAGCGAAATATTCTCCCCAATCAGTCGATCCAGTAGATATAGCGTGTCCGTAACCACATCCTGAACCGATAGAAGTTTCGGTTGCAGGGTTTGTTTACGTGAGAACGCCAACAGCTGGCGGACCAGCGCCGCAGCACGATTGGAGTTCTGGCGGATCTGCGTAAGGTCCGAAAAATCAGGATGGCTCGCGTCCTTGCGAAGCAGCAGCAGATCGCAATTGCCCGAAATCGCGGTCAGGACATTGTTGAAATCGTGCGCGACACCGCCAGCAAGCTTGCCCACAGCCTCCATCTTCTGGGACTGGGCAAACTTTTCCTCCATCAGGCGAATTTCCGAGGCATCTGTCAGCACAGCGACCAGAGAGGGTTGCCCTTGCACATTCATACGCGTCAGCGACACTTGCGCAAAGCTGTCGAAATTACCGTCCTTAAGCCGCACCATCTCGCCGCCCGTTGTCTGGCGACCCGACTGCACTTCGGCCAGCAGCTTGTCCAGTGAGCGCCCCAGCGGTTGCAGCACGTCGCCCAGCATCCTGCCCGCGCTGAAGCTGTCGCCCAGCATTTCCCGCGCCTGACTGTTGCCCCAAAACACGCGCCCGTCGATGTCGAGGTGCAAAAGCGAAATTGGCAGGGCTTCGAGCGTTTCGGCGGCACTGATCTGGCTCGTCGTTTCACCATCCGGTAGAAACAAAAAGATCTCATGGGTCTCGGAAAGACCACCAGGTTCGACCCGAAGCGCAGTCAGGGCCAACCGGTCCGTGCCGTCTCTGCTAGGCAGCACGATACGGCCCGAGACAAAGACTCCATGATCCACCTGCTTGGCCAGAATCTCCAGTGCATCATCCGAAAAGAGCTCGCGAAACAGATCATTCGCCGCAGGCCCGTCTATCGCGCCGAAACGGGCATAGGCAAATGGCGCCCCCTCGTAGATGTCCGAGCCGCCATCCGGGAAAAACGCACCAAGTTTCGCCCGCGGCACGACCTGCCAAATAAGCGAATCCACGCCTGCGACCTGAACCGTCAACACAGCCGGCTCGCCAGAGTGGCCCATGCGGTAGGCGTTCAGCGCGAGGCCTTCCTGAATCGCAAGCCGCGAGAGCCGGTAGATCTCGGCTGCCGTTGCGCCCAGCACCGGGTTCAGCCGGTCCACGACAGTCCCTTTCATAGGCGACAACGCGTTCAGCGCATCGTTGGAGGCCCGCACACGGCCATCACGCGCGCTCAGCAGCGCAGGCCAATCTCGCCCCTCGGTCAGCGATGTAAGGTCCTCTTTGCGCCTGTCGAACAACCGGACAAGTGCAATGGTAACCGCCATGGTGCCTGCAATCGTCACAATCAAAGGAGCCAGGGACCAGAACATGGTCATGTGCACGTTTCCTCCCCCGAGGCCCGGCTACGACGTGCCGATCAAAACCGGATCCCGGACGTGATCTCAGCTCGCCAAGCCTGCATGTGGTCGATCAACAGACCCCGCATCCATAGCATGCTTTGGCAACTAGAGCTAAATGGTGAACGAATGATTAACCTATGCCGAGTGCCGTTAACCTTTTACTCAACGAGGACCAAGCCGCCCCAAC
>JBGCFK010000327.1:0-10803 GCA_045106875.1 Paracoccaceae bacterium
CTCGTCATCGGCCACGTCCCAGATCGAGGGCAAGTCCGGTGCCCAGTCGGGATCGCCGTCCGGAGGGTGATCGGTAGTTTTGAGGGGCCGACGTGGTGTCATGGGACTGGGTTTTAACAATGTATATTCCGGGCGCTCAGCACCATACGATGGTTTTCAGGAATAAACCATCGCTACTGGCGGTTGTTGGCTATGGCCCTTTTACTCACGATAAGTACCCCTTATCAGGATAGATTGACTATTCATGAACAAACCGGCAACATCGCTCACATGAAGTTGGCTTCCACTACGACCAGACAGCGGTGTGAGGATTGCGGATATGACCGAACAAGCGTCGGCACTAGACATCAACCAGCAGCTTGCGCTGCAAGGGCAGCGACGTGCCGGGGCAAATCGCTGCGCCCATGCAAGATATCAACAATCACCACGGCGTCTTCTCGTTCCAGGAATACCAGGAAGTGCTCCCCTGCCCGGCAGAATCGAAGATCAGCCGCACCATCGACCAGGACGGCACAGCTGCGGCTTGCCACTTCGCCGCGCGCCAGGGCTTCACATCGCGCCACCAGTTCCGTCTCGTAGATTTCGGCCTGGTGCTGCCCAAAGGTCTCGATCGTCCAGTGCGCAATGTCGATCAGGCTCGCCTCGGCCCGGCGTGTCAGACGAAAAGATCGGCTCAACCTTGTTCACGCGCCGTGGCGAACGCCCGCCGGATCGCATCTACACCACTGCCGGGCGCCAGATCCCCAGCTTTGGCTTGCGCCAGCCCTTCGTGGAGCTGCTCACAGATCTGCAGAATCCCAGCCTCTTGCTCTTCCAGCAGACGCAGGCCCGCACGCATCGCCTCCGAGGCATTTTGAAAGCGCCCGGACGCCACAAGCGCCTGAACGAGCTGGTCCTGCGTGTCTGTCAGGACAACGTTGCGTGTCACCATGGTCAAGACCTCCAAATTGGCAATATATGCCAAAAACCGCGGACATGCAATTGCATCAGCTTCAGTCAGCAGGAACGATAGTGACCCAATCCCCCGCCCTGCCTGCTTCTGTTCCTGCCGATCTGGCCGAGGGTCTCGAGGAGCTGTTCGTCCGCGGCACGCCCGCCAATACCCTGCGCGCCTACGAACGGGATTTCGTCTACTTGCAAGCGTGGAAGGACAGTGTCTACGAGGCATCGCTGGAATGGCCTGAGAGTGAAGGTGTCGCGCTACGCTTCATCCTGGACCATGCCCGTGATCTGTCGGAGGCCGATCCTCTGGACCCGGCGCGCATCGCGGCAGAGGCTTTGATGGCCGCAGGCTTGCGCCGGTCGCTCAGGGCCCCTGCCCCGGCAACGCTGGATCGGCGCCTCGCCTCGTGGCGGGCCTTCCACCGGATGCGAAACCTCGACAATCCGTTTGACGCGCCGCTGGTCCGGGCCGCGCGTCAGAAGGCACGCCGCGCCGTGCGGCACCGACCAGGCCGCAAATCCGCGCATCCGGTCACGCGGGACGTGCTGGAGGATGTACTCTCGATCTGCGGCGCGGATCTGCGCGGGCTGCGCGATCAGGCTTTGCTGGTGCTGGCCTGGGCGTCGGGCGGGCGGCGGCGGTCCGAGCTGTCGAACCTCATGCGAGAAGATGTCGACCTTTCGGACTATGCAGAGAAGGGTCTGATCTGGCTGACCCTGCTCGAGACCAAGACCACCGCCACGGGCGAAGCGCCCCGGCTGGTGCTGAAGGGACGGGCAGCGAAGCTGCTGGCGATCTGGATCCGTGAGGCCGGGATCGGGGACGGGCCGCTGTTCCGTGCCGTGTCGAAGGGCGACCGCCCCCTGCCCCGCAGGCTCAGCCCGGATGGTGTGCGCCATGTATTGAAAACCCGGCTGGTGCAAGCGGGATACCCGCCCGAGTTCGCCTCGCCACATGGGCTGCGCGCCGGGTTCCTGACCCAGGCAGCCCTTGACGGAGTGCCGATCCAGGCGGCGATGCGCCTGTCGCTGCACCGGTCTGTCAAGCAGGCCATGGCCTACTACGATGACGTGGAAATCGCCGAGAACCCCGCAACGGATCTGTTGGATTAAGGCGCGGACAACGTGTTCAGCGCGTCCATGACCGGCAAGACCTCGGCTCCCTGCGTGGTCGTCCATCGGTCGGCGCCGGGATAAACGATCACCCTGCGTGTCGCCCGGACGTCCTCAGCCGCGTTCCAGAACCCGCGCGATATCTTGGGTGCGGTCGATCGTTTGACCTCGACGGCCCAGACCGCGCCGCCCGGCAGTTCCAGAACCAGATCGCATTCGGCGCCAGCGCCGCTTCGGAAGAAGCTGGCCCGCGTGCCTTCGGGGGACGCCATGATGACGGCCTCGATCACGAAGCCCTCCCAGCTACCCCCAACGACCGGATGGCCCAAAAGATCATCGCGGGTCTCGATCCCGAGCAGGGCGTGCACCAACCCACTGTCCCGGATATAGACCTTGGGCGATTTCACCAGCCGTTTGCCCACGTTCCCGGCCCAAGGCGGCAGGCGTCGCACCAGAAGAAGGTCAACCATCAGATCGAGATATGCGCCCACAGTCTTGCCATCGACCCCTAACCCACGGGCCAGCGCCGAGGCATTCAGCAACCCGCCTTGCGTGTGCGCCAGCATGGTCCAGAACCGCCGCAGGGTCTCGGCCGGGATGCGGGGGCCAAGCTGCGGAATGTCGCGTTCCAGATAGGTCCGGATCATGTCGCGCCGCCACCTCAGGCTGGCCGCGTCCGAGCTTGCCAGCACACTGTCCGGGAAGCCGCCGCGTCGCCAGAGGGTTTCGATGTCCGGCATTTCAGCAGGCCCAAGCGGGCCGAGTTCCAGATAGGCAATCCGCCCCGCCAGGCTTTCGGAAGACTGGCGCAGCAGGTCCATGGACGCCGAGCCAAGCAACAGGAACCGCCCTGCCCGCCGCCCTTGCCGCCTCCCCTGGTCGATCAGACCGCGCAGGGACTGGAACAATCCGGGCATCCGCTGGACCTCGTCGAGGATCACAAGCCGGTCCGCCATGGGTGCCAGATAGGCCTCGGGATCTGCCATCCGGGCACGGCCCTGCTCGGATTCCAGGTCCAGGTAGTGTGCGCCCTGGAATGGCCCGTCATCTTCGGCCAAATCCAGTGCAAGGGTGGTCTTTCCGGCCTGACGAGGGCCCAGCAGCGCGACGGCAGGGGTCTCGGCCAGCCTTTGTTCCAGTAGGGGGCGGAGGGTACGGGAAATCATTCGTGCAAATTAGGAGTCGCATTCCGTATTTGCAAGGTTATTATGCGGCAACGAATACGCAAATCCCTGTCCTACCGGGCTGTCCTGACCTGATCCCGCACTAGATTCCGGCTAACATGACCCGCACCGCAACCCTTGTCACGATTGCTGCTTTGCTGTTTGGCGCCCTGTCGGTCTGGGCGTTGGAACGCCAGCGGACGGGTCTGATTGCTGAGACCACGGACATCGAGGGCACACCCGTCACGATCTGGCGCCTGGACCCCGCCCGGCCCGCACCTCTGGCGGTGATTGCCCATGGATATGCGGGCTCGCGCCAGATGATGGAGCCCATCGCCCTGTCTCTGGCGCATGCAGGCTTTGCAGCGGCCAGTTTCGACTTCCTTGGCCATGGGCGGCATGGCGCACCGATCACGGCGGATGTCACTATGATCGAGGGCGCGACGGCACAGCTGGTCGCGCAGACCAGACAGATTGCGCAGACCCTGCTGGCGCGTCCGGATCTGAACGGGCCTGCGGCGTTGATCGGGCATTCCATGGCCACGGATATCGTGATCCGCGCGGCGGAGGGGCTCGGCCCTGTCGCGGGTGTGATCGCCATTTCCATGTACTCTGACGCGGTGACGCCCGAGCATCCGCAGCGCTTGCTTGTGATCTCTGGCGAGACCGAATACCGGCTCCGCGAGGTCGCGCTGGACCGGGTTCGCCAGGTTGATCCGACCGCAGAAGAAGGTGATCTGGCCACATCGGGCGTAGTCACCCGGCAAGCTGTTTCGGCGCCATGGGTTGGGCATGTGGGGGTGCTGTATGCCTCGAATACGTTGGATGCCGTGCAGGGCTGGCTTGGCACCGGGGCGCAGACTGCGTCTGGCCGTGGTTTGTGGATCACTGCGCTGTTGGGTGCAATTGTCGCCCTTGCATGGCCCCTGTCACGGCTGATCCCCCAGCAAACCCCGGCCCCGCCGCCCGGTCGCGCGACCATCTGGCGGGCAATCCTGCTCGCGCCATTGCCCGCGCTGGGTGCGACCCTGGTTCTGCCTGCCGGTCCCATGGGCCTGTCGGGATTTGCAGGGCTTGCCGGGTTCTTCGGGATCTGGGGAGCGATGCAATTGGCTGTGCTTTGGCGTAGCGGCACGTGGCAGCCTCTGTTCTCGGTCCCGGCGGGGGCCTTGTTGCTGGCCTGGGGGCTGGGCGTTTTTGCCGTTGCTCTGGACCACTATGGCGCGGCCTTCCTGCCGGTGGGGATGCGGCTTTGGGTCATGGGGCTGCTGCTGGTCGGCACCCTTCCCTTTTGTGTCGCGGATGCCGCACTGGCGCGTGGGTTCAGCTGGCCGCAATGGATGGTCAGCCGCGCGCTGATCGTGGCGACATTGCTGGGGGCCATGGTCCTGACGCCAGGGCTGGCGACGACGTTCACTGTGCTGCCCGTGCTGGTGTTGTTCTGGGTGGTATATGGACTGGCAGCTCGCTGGCTGTCCGCGCGTGCCGGAGCCGAGGGACCGGGGCTGGCGCTGGGGATCATCCTTGCCTGGGCGATTGCCGCCAGCACTCCGTTGATCGGCGCATAGGGGCCAAGCGAATCACAAACCCCTCCAGAGGCTTTGTCAGCGCAATTTATGGGGTGTCGAGGCCGTCTGGTCGCTAGATCTGGCGAGAAACTGGAGGATTTGGCAAGTTATCCACAGGCGTCTGGGGAATCTTCTTGTCAAACGAGCGATTCTATGGGCACTAAGTTACGGTAAATAACCATAATAAACGCTGGAGACCGTAACAACGGCCCAGCTGAACGAAGCACAGGCGGCAGGACAGGCCATGGGGCAGACCCGGATAGACCAGCTTGTGGGTGAGCATGCCCAAAAGCTGTCGGAACGTCTACAGGCGCATCGGGAACAGTTGTTTCCACCGGATGCGCAGCGCGCGATGCGCAGGTTTACCTCGGGCGAGGTGGCGGAGCTTTTGGGCGTGACGGATGCGTATCTGCGCAAACTGCACCTTGATGGCAAGGGCCCTGCGCCCGAGGTCCGTGCGGGCGGGCGGCGCTCGTACTCTGCCCATGATATCCGCGCGCTTCGCGAGCTGCTGGAACAGGGCGCCAAGAGCGCAGGCACCTACCTTCCCGGACGGCGGCAGAACAAGAAAGGCGACCCTGACCACCTTCAGGTTGTCGTCGTGATCAACTTCAAGGGCGGCTCCGGCAAGACCACCACCGCCGCGCATCTGGCGCAAAAGGCGGCGCTTGACGGGTACCGCGTGCTGGGCGTGGATCTGGACCCACAGGCCAGTTTCTCCGCCCTGCATGGCGTGCAGCCAGAGTTCGATCTGCCTGACGGTGGCACGCTCTATGACGCGATCCGCTACGAGGATCCGGATCCCCTATCCCGCGTGATCCGCAAGACATACTTTCCCGGCCTCGACCTGATCCCTGGAAATCTGGATCTAATGGAGTTCGAGCACGACACGCCGCGCGCACTGGCGCAGGGGGAAGGACGGTTCTTCTTCACCCGTATTGGCGATGCGCTGGCCACCGTGGAAGCCGACTACGACTTGGTCGTCATCGACTGCCCACCGCAACTTGGCTTCCTGACCATGGCCGCCCTGTCGGCGGCAACCGCGGTGCTGGTCACGGTGCATCCGCAGATGCTGGACGTGATGTCGATGTGCCAGTTCCTGCTGATGACCTCGAACCTTCTGGGCGTCGTGGCCGAGGCAGGCGGCGACATGGAGTATGACTGGCTGCGCTATGTGGTGACGCGGTACGAACCCGGCGACGGGCCGCAGAACCAGATGGTCAGCTTCATGCGGTCCATGTTCGGCGATCACGTGCTGAACCACCCGGTGCTGAAATCCACGGCAATCTCGGATGCGGGGATCACGAAGCAGACCCTCTATGAGGTTGAGAAAACGCAGTTCACCCGCGCCACTTATGAACGCGCGATGGAGTCGCTGAACGCCGTGAACGGCGAGATTGAGCAACTTATCCAACAGGCATGGGGGCGCTGATGGCACGCAAGAACCTGCTGAAGGGACTGATGCAGGCGGCCGAGGCCGAGAAGCCGCAGACGAAGTCGGCCAAGACCCCTGCCCCGCCTGCGAAGGGCGCAATCGGCGCGGTCAGCCAGTCGATTGCGGAACTGAAATCCCGCTCGGTGATGGATCTGGACCCATTCCTGATTGATCCGGGCGGCGTGCAGGACCGGCTGGAATCCGACGACGAGGAAGACGCGAGCCTGCTGCAAAGCATTCGTGAATACGGCCAGCAGGTCCCGGTTCTGGTGCGCCCGCACCCGATCGAGAAAGACCGATATCAGATCGTTTATGGCCGCAGGCGTGTTCTGGCGCTGCGCGATCTTGGCCAGCCGGTCAAGGCCATGGTCCGGGATCTGGATGACCAGAACCTGATCCTCGCCCAAGGGCAGGAGAACACGGCGCGGCGCGATCTCTCGTTTGTCGAGAAGGCCAATTTTGCGCGCCAGCTGCGCGACGAGGGGTACAAGCGCAAGATCATTTGCGATGCGCTGAACATCGACAAGACCGAGATCAGCCGCATGCTTTCGGTGGCGGACCGCATTCCGGTCGAGGCGATCCTCGCGGTCGGCTCGGCGCCGGGGATTGGGCGGACACGCTGGCTGAAGCTGGCGGATATGCTGGAGACCGAGGCCTTTGACGGGAAAGCCTGCGCCGTGCTTGCGAAAGGCGAGACGGGCGAGGACCGGTTCGAGGCTCTCTACCACGCGATCACCCTGCCCCAGCGCCGCGTGCGCGAGGCCGAGAAGACCGAAACCCGCAAGAAGGTCGAGGTGTCGCCCCTGACAGGCGCGGATGGCGCGCGGCTGGGCCGCATTCGCCGCGCTGCGGGCAAGACGACATTTGTGCTGGAAGCCGAGGAAGAGGCCGATGTGGCTTTTGCCGACTGGTTGTCCGAGCACTTTGAAGAGGTTCACCGGCTCTGGCGTGACCGAACCGGGAACGGCGGCGCGTAAGCTCCGCACAGAGGCAGAACAGGCAAAGGAGGCACGGCAAGGGCACAAAAAAGAAAAGACCCCCCGGACATGACATTCCGAGAGGCCGTTTCGTAGATTGAGCACCTCCGAAACTATCAGCCTCGGTTGACTCCGTCAACAAACGTCGATTCCGGCGAACGATATTCTTGTGCCTCGTGACGACATATGGAGCGACTTGCAACGACGCCCTTTGGGGCGCGGCCGGTATCGGCTGGCCATCAGGCATGGATGGCGATGGTAGACGAGGCAGAAGCGGGCGAAACGCCCATGCCCTCTCCAGACAAATGGGATCTGTTCGCGGATCTGCGCGATGGCCGGGCGGCGTTTGGCGTCTCGGACCGCGATCTGACAGTACTGAATGCGCTGCTCAGCTTTTGTCCAGGACGGGTATTGGACAGTGAGAGTGGCTTGGTGGTGTTTCCATCGAACCGAAAGCTATCCGAACGGGCGCACGGCATGGCCGAAAGCACACTGCGACGGCATCTTGCGGCGCTGGTCAGGGCAGGGCTGATCCTGCGCCATGACAGCCCCAATGGGAAACGCTATGCGGCGCGGGGTCGAGGCGGCGACATCGTACGGGCCTTCGGCTTTGACCTGACGCCGCTGGTCGTGCGGGCCCAGGACCTCACACATGCTGGTGAGGCAGCGCGGGAAGCTGCGGCCGAGCTTCGTCTGCTCAGGGACGAGATCTCGGTACGGCTCCGTGATGTCGAGAAGCTGGCAGCCTATGGCGAGCTCTGGGACATGCTCGATGAGATTGCAGCAAGGCGGAAGGCGTTCCGGCGGAAGCTTTCCGAGGGCGCACTCCGCGAATTGTTGAGCGAGGTTCTGGATCTGCGCAGGCAGGTCGATATTGTGTTGGAAACGCGCGAGACCAAGGCCGTAGAAACAAAGAAAGTGAGCGCCAATGACGCTTGTATCGAGCGGCACTATCTAAGTTCAAAACCGAATCCTACAACAGTTGAATCTTGCAAAGAACAAGATGAGCCAACGGCCGTGCCCCTGGATTTGGTTAGGGATGCCTGCCCCGATATTGGGTTGTACGGAACCGAAGAGATAGAGAGCTGGGCGGAACTGGAGCGCCGTGCGGACCTGGTACGGCCTATGCTGGGAATAAGTCCGGGCGCATGGCGTGAGGCGCGGACGGTCATGGGGTATCGGCCCGCTGCCGCGGTGGTTGCCTGTATCCTGCAACGGGCAGACGAGATCCGCTCTCCAGGGGGCTATCTACGGGCGCTAACACGGAAAGCCGAGGCAAGTGTGTTTTCGCCAATTCCGATGCTGGTGGCGTTAACCAATCGTTCATCTTCCGAGTCGCGCGGAAAAGTTGACAGCTGTCAACTTTTTGAACGGGAAACGGCAGCGGAGAAAAGTTGACAGCTGTCAACTTTTTGACCCGCGTTTGCAGAATGCATGGAACCGTGACCGAGTCAGAAAACATATTAACCGTGTCTTGCTGACGCGAAACTTGTCCTGTAACAGAACAACTCGGGGGCGTTATCGAGTCGTGAGGGAGCAGGGGTGTCACAGACAGAGCCTGGCGCAGCAGCGCAGGAAAAAGGTAATGATGCCGGGGCATTAGACCCGGAGTTGGTCCAGAAGATCGCCGCGGTTCGTTCACAGGTGCGCGAGAGTTTCGGCAAGATCGTCATGGCGATGATGATGCTTCCACGCTACCGGCATCAGACGTTGGGTGATTTGCAGCACATGCTGCTCGAACCACTGATGCGGGATCGTGTCGCCATCGCCTACCCGCCAGAGGCTGACAAGACACCACTCGCCGATCTGGCAGGTGTTGCGATCTGGGCAAGCGTGTCAGACGAGGTCGATGCCAAGATTCGCGAGCAGGTCAAAGCGGGCGTTTTTCCCGTACGCCTCGGCGCGGCGGATTGGGCATCCGGCGAGATCAATTGGCTGCTCGATGTCATTGCGCCGAACGCAAAGGCAACCGCATCAGTGATCTCGAATTTCCGGCAGGTTGTGAAAGGCGGGGATCTTCGCTTGCACCCCGTTGTTGCCGGTATGCTTGACCAGGAAACTCTCCACAAAATGGGTATGCAGCGTTCGTCTTCTGAGAAAGACAATGCTGAGCGCGGCGGCTGACCCTGTTGTGTCCTGAAGCAATGGATTCGCCTGAAGATACGCCGCAAGCAGTTGTAGATAGTCCGCAACTGCTACCACAATCGGCTTTCGTGGCGATTGTGATGTTGTCTGATGTGGTAGAGCTATCAGGGCGTGCCCTGTCGGATATGCTGAAGAGTTTGCCACGTTCGTGCTCTGCAGAACTCGAGACAGTGCATCCAGAGGGAGCCTCGGCGCGCATCACCCTTGGGGACCGGCAGTACAGCCTCATGCTGGTCGCAAAACCTGTTCCGGTGGACTCGCTGAGAGATGCGATCCACGACAGATCTGACGACTCGTCCACCGAAGCTGTCTCCGACCATCAAGCGCATCTGGTTGTAGCCTGTCTTCAGCCGGGTGAAGAGATGGGCGAGCGGGTCTTGGCAGCGGCTGGTGTGCAGCTTCTGGCTGCCATGGCTGGCGAGCCGCTTGGCGCTCTGGCGGTCTTGTGGGTCGAAAGCAACCAATTGGCGGATTGGACTCGGTTCGCGAAGGACGCACGACTGCTCGTATCAGCGTTCGAAACTGACGATACCACTGTGTTTCCGGCCCGGTATTGGGTGAACACGCTGTTGTTCGCCGATGGCAAGAAGACGGGCGGACGCTCGCTCGGTTTGACAGGTTTTACTGGCTACGAGTTGTACCTCGAGCCGGTCAAGTGGCCGGCGGAGGATGTGCAAGCCCGTATGGTCGGGACGATTGAATACCTGTTTGAGCAGGGACCGGTATTGCAGCACGGCCAGACACTCGGTGCCACAGAAGACGAGCGCTTCCAGATATCGCTCGACGATGAAGGCGAAACCCTTCGCCTGACGCTTGAAGGCCATTTCGGGGCAGAGCGCACCCCATGACAGATACCGTCCTGACCCCAAGCGAAATCGATGCGCTGATCCGGGCCAAACGGCAACCTGCAATCGCTTTGCTGCGAACAGCGGCTGTGGATGATCCGGGTACACCGGGATGTTGGTTTGGAGGCTCTCCGACGCTTCCGGCGGATATCGATTGGCCGGTTTACGTTCACACGGACGGAACCAGAATTCCAATGCATTTCCTGGTCCAGATCAATCTGGCCCAATTGCCCCAGGTCGACGGGCTTCCAGCCTTGCCAACCCATGGCACTCTGTTTGTTTTCTTCGAATGCGCAGTCGCGCCGGTTGCCGTCGGTGTGATGGGCGACGAGCCGACACCGATGCTTTTGGGAACGGGGGCTAAGGTCCTCTATGTCGATGCGGATATCGACGGGGTGCCGCCACGCACTGCACCGGCGATGCCGGACCTGTCGCATCTGGCGGATCATGAGATTGCGATTTCTTATCAGGGAACCAACGCTTTTGATCGCTGGCCGTTCGATATGGTTCCGGTAGAGACTTATCCGGCACCCGGAGATGCGCTGCCCGAGGCCTGCGAGGATAGGCTCTTTGACCTGTCTGATGATCGCACGGCGCTGCTGGATGAGCATTTGG